>JBDGXT010000049.1:0-22272 GCA_039584455.1 Gemmatimonadota bacterium | reverse complement strand
GACACTCGCCGTGCTGGGCGGAGCCCTGCTTGCCGCGGCGTGCGCCGACCGTCCACCCGTAGGCCGCGAGGACGAGCCACTGGCCGGACCGGAAGACCCGGTCGAGCCCAACTTCTCGCGGCCCTTCGATCCCTCTCTCCTGCAGTTGCAGTCTCCCGTTCGGATCGCCGTGACCCCGAGTGGTGCGCTGCTCGTATCGGACTCGCGGTCTCAGGTGGTGCTGCGAGTCAATGGGACCACCCTCCAGCCTGACCAGGCACTTCTGATCGATGGCAAGCCCTTGGGCGTGGGTCTGTGGGGTGGCCGGGTGTTCGTGGGCAACGCCGACGCGGGCACGGTGGACGTCTTCGGCCCTGACGGGACGTGGCGGTACTCCTTCGGATCCGGGGCCGTGCCGTATCCCAGCGATCTCGCGATCGATCATCGGGCGGGCCTGGTATTCGTCGTGGCAGGTGCGACACGCGAGGTCAGGGTGTTCGATCTGGAAGGGGAATCGCGGGGGACTATCGCTGGTCCGGGACCGGGCCAGGAGGGCCTCCGCGCACCGACCGGCATCGCGGTGGACGAGAATCGCCGGGAGGTGCTCGTCAGCGACTACGGCGAGCCGGGTATCGCGGCGGCCGTCAAGATCTTCGACTACGATGGCAACTTGCTGGCGGAGATCTCGGGTGACGGAGACTGCGGCATGCTCGGGTGCTCGGAGGGCTTCTCCCGGCCGCAAGGCATCGCGGTGGATCGCGACGGCAGGATCTACTTGGCCGACGCCCTGTTGGGGCGGGTCCTCGTGTTCGACCGTGCGACCGGCCAGGCGCTGCCCGACGTCGGAGCCCATGTGTCCGACGGGGGCAAGTTGCGGGTGCCCCTCGATGTGGTGCTGGGCAAGGACGGCCAACTCATCGTCGCGAGTAACGGAACTGCCTCCATCGAGCGGGTTCCATGAGCGGCGGACGCTTCGCAGCAGCGCGGGTCACCGCGATCGTGCTGACTGCGCTCACGCTCGGAACCCCCGCAGCGAGCCTCCTCGGGTTGAACGCAGGGACGGCGTTTGCTCAACGGAAGCACGACACCTGCGACTACTGCCACAACCTGCATGGTGCCGCTGAGGCGCAGCTCACGGACTACGTGCGTGCGGAAGATCTCTGCATGTCGTGTCACGCCGACGGTGCGCCGGCCACCTACAACGGGGAGACGGTGCCGAAGGGCGTGGCGGTACACGCCGGCGGCAAGCATACGCCACCGGACACGACGAGCTGCCGGGATTGCCACGACCACGAAGGAGAGACGGGGAGCAACCTGGCGCTGATCCCCGTTACGCTCGACAACCGCTATACCGGCGGGGCTAGTGCGGTGCTGTTCCTGGATACGACCGACTTTGCCGACGGCGACGCGACCTACGACGGCATCTGCGAGGTCTGCCACACGGCGACGGACTACCACAGGCAGGCCGGTGGGATGCCTGCCCACAACGACCAGAAGGACTGCCCTGCGTGCCACACCCATGCGTCCGGCTTCGCACCTGCCGGAGGCGCGTGCACCGACTGTCACGCGTCCGGCCAGGGTAGCCGCCGGGCGATTGTGGCGGAGTTCGACCGGGTCAGTCACCATGCAGCGACGCCAGCCGATACGCTGGACTGCGTCGTCTGTCATGACCAGAGTGAGCACCAGCAAGGGAGCGTGCGCCTGTGGAACGTGGACGACCCCGGCAATACCGCAGCAGCGACTGTGCTGACAGGCGATCCAAACGCGTCCGCGGCCGAGGCGGTCTCCCTCAACAGCTTCTGTCTGACGTGCCACGACGCGGATGGTGCGAACGGGGATACGACTCCGTTCACGGACAATGTCGCGGTGCCGACGATCGACGGCGCAGCCTGGGCGTTGGCGTCTCATAACTCCGGCTCGCCCCCCGTCTCCTGCTACGGTGACGGTGACTTCGGCTGCCATGCCAGTGGCCATGGGTCGGAGAAGCTCAAGCTGCTCGCGCCGGCCGGCGTGCCACCCACAGCCCCCGCCAACGCGGAGCAAGAGGAAGGCTTCTGTCTCACCTGTCACGACAGCAACGGCCCGTCGAGCATCGACTTGAACTCCGCCTTCAGTCGAGCCATCAACTGGGTGCAGCAGGCCACGGGCCTCAACAGCAATCCGAACCTAAACGACCGTCACGACGTCCAGCAGCCGGCGCAGGCGCGAAGCGGTGCCAAGATCGAGTGCGTCAACTGTCATGATCCGCACACGGCAACGAATGCCTTGCCGTTCATTCTGGATCCGGATCCGACGGTGGCCGACGGTCACGTCGTAGGGACGGATTCGTATTACTACGCCTATACGAGCTATGCCGATACGTTGAGCGAGTTCTGCCTCGACTGCCACGACGGCACGTTTGCGCCTGGCGTTCAGGACCACACGAGCCCGACGATCGTGAACATCCAGAGCACGTGGGCCGATGACGGCATGGGTGGGCGGAGCCAGGCGGCCAGCGGACTCGACCTGGAGGGTGATGACGGGTGGGGGCCCGGCTCGGTACTGCCCTGCTCGGTGTGTCACCGGGCACATCCGAACGTCGATGTCAGTCGCGACACGACATCGCACTTCATGCTGGTGGACACCGTCCGCAGCAGGACCGGCGTCCCGCTGGACGGCTACTACGTGAAGCAGGGGCCGAGCTGGCTACAGACGTTTGACTATGGTGTGGTCACCAACGCGAGCAGCGCCGACCCGGTGAGCGACGCCGGGGCATGGTGCAACACGTGCCATAACCGAACCGCCATGGTGACGAAGGACAACTGCTACGGCTGCCATCGGCACGGGGATGGAGGGAGGTTCTAGCGGCGGCGTAGCCGTGCGGGCCGCCGGGCTCGCAGAGGTACCTGGAGGACCAGGGCGGCGCCGCCAAGTGCAGGTGCCGCCCTCGTTGTTGCTCAGCGCTGGTGCATCGTGTGACAGCTGAAGCAGTCCGCGCCCAGTTGGTGATCGCCGGAGAGTGGGATGCGCGGGCCGCTGGGAGCCGTGAGGTAACTGGGGCGGCCCTCGCTGAGTGGCACACTCAGGCCTCCGTGGCAACGCCCGCACGTTTCCTCGGGACCCCGGCCGATGAGCAATCCAGCTTGTGTGCTCCCGTGCACTGCGTGGCAGTCCGAGCAGGCCCGTCCCGAGTGATGTCCGGTGAGGTACGCAGTGAGATCGTGGCAGGTGCCGCACACCATACGCTGCTTCCCGGCGTCCGGAGTTGCAGCGACGCGGTCGTGTGGATCATGGCAGGTCGTGCACTCGATGACGATGGTGGTATCCCCCAAGATCGCCGTGCCGCCTCGCGACGCCCGAGGATCCGCCGCGTCGCGGATGCCACGCGAGTAGGCCCCCATTAGCGGATCGAAGGTCCCCAGGAAGTGATCGTCACCGAGATCGAACCCCAGGAGTGTGCGCTCCGGGGCCAATGCGGCCTGTCTTGCGAACTCCGGCTGCTGCTGACGCACGCCGGCGCTGGTGTGGCAGCGGAGACAGCTGAGGGATATGGCAGTGACACCGGTGGCCTGGTGCCGTAGCCACGCAGCTCCTTCCGACATGTCACGATCGAGGATCAGTGCGTAGGTGCTCTTACGGTCCGGATGCAGTGTGTGGCACACCGCGCAGCCGCTTCCCGTTTCTAGCGATCCGCCGGGTCGGAGATTCCCGTGCTGAGCGTGCGCCTGGCTCGGAAACGCGAGCAGGCAGACCAGTGTGACCGGAACGAGTGTCCGCACCCTAGAATTCCCGTACGAGAATCACGGAAACCCGATCGTCGAACCGGGGGCCGATCTCGTCCCACTGTGCGCGGTCGTAGCGCAGTACGGCAAGAGACTTGCCACGCCGCCATTCCGCAGCCAGGCCGCCGCCGAAGAACGAGGCATCACTGTCTCGGATCTTACGTCTCCATGACCCCAGGGTCGCTCGGAGCGACAGGGAGCGGTGGGCCCACCACACGATCGAGGCGTTGCCGGAGAGGGTGCGGGAGGGACCATCCGTTCCTTCCGTTCGTGCCGTGGCGCCCTGTACGGAGCCGAGCACGTCCGAGCCGAGATTGAAGCTCCAACTCGCCCTCAGCTCAAGGGTCTCGATACGGTAGGTCTCGGCCCTGCGCACGGACCGCTCGATGCCGGCATCAGCCCGGCCAATCGGAATCCTGCCACGGAAGCGCAGTCCGAAGACGAGCTCGTCGAGATCGCGCAGGCTGGCGACCGCGTTGCCGGTCGGCACGGGCAGCGGGGGAGGCTCATCGATCCCCAGTCTGCCGGTGAGTCGTGAGCGGGAGTACGCCAGGAACGGCCCCGCGGAGATGTGCACGTCGAGCGTGGCGACCAGTTGCTCCTTACCTGCCCGGGGGATCAGTTGATGCCTGTAGTCCACAAGGAGCGTGTCGCCAACCTGAATCCGTCCGGTGGGGAGTACTACCACTTCGACGAATGGTCCCGACGCGGCGAGCTGGTAGTCGAGAGCAGACTGGTAGACCAGTGTGCGGTCAGGACGTAGCACGCGAACCGAGGTAAGGTCGACGGCGGCCCGATCGAGCAAGAAGCTGCCCTGGACGTCAACGATGTGTCGCTCACCGGCCACAGCGACCCATCCGTTTCCCATGGGTTGCTGCGTGGCTCGCTCGTACATGAGCGACGTTCCGACACTGAGCCGCGCACGCCACGGCAATCCCGTGACATACTCCAGCCGTGGGCCGGCCCGCAGGATGCTCTCGTGGCCGATATCGAACCGCGTTACGTGTGAGGACCCCTCGATCCTGGCTCGCAGGCCGGACGTCGCGGGAAATGACACGGCGGTGGCCAACCAGCGAAAGTTGCTCGATCCGAGCCCCGACCGTGTCGAGCCCATGCGGAACTCGTATTCGGAGTGCACCGTCCGCGTGTGCTGCAGATGCACCCGCTCCCACCAGGAGAGGTTGCGGTAGTGGTAGCCGCCCAACCGATCGACGTAGTCCACGTCGGACTCGATGCTGCTGCCTTTGCCCCAGCGGAAGATATGGTGGAGCCAACCGTGCGACTCCGCAAAGTCGTTCGGCTGCTGCAGTCGGTCGTCGTACCAGTGCCGCTCGAGTAACAGCTGCGTCTTCGTATTCTTCGCGCTCAGGCGCAGGCGGCTGCTGGTGAACCACTGACGTACGGGTTGCGGACCGGCGCGGATATCGTGGTCCTGCGTGTAACGGCGGAACGTCAGCCGCATCGGCAGGTAGCGCAGCCGGGCGTCCAGCGATCCGGTCAGCTCCGATCGAGCGACCTCGGTCTCGGCGCCGAGCTGGCTGCGGGTGGTCGCGGTCGATCGCAGTGTGCCGACGGTGAGCGAGACTGGTCGGTCCCGCAGCAGCGAAAGCGTTCCGTTCCAGCCGAGGCGCACCGCCGTCTGATCGGGCGCGTCCGTCTCGCCACCCCAGCTGGTCTGCTGCCATTCCGGTCTGATGCGCAACCGAAGGCTGAGGAAGCGGGGGTCGAGGATCGCGCCGCGCACGCGAGCTTCGGCCCATTCCCTGAAGTTCGTCTGGCGAATCCCGGGTCGCAGGTCGTAGTCCGACCACAGCCCCAGGAACTCCACGCCGATCTGCCCTTGCCCGGATGACAGTGACACCGGGCTCTGCGCGCGAACCGCCTGAACAGGCAGGGCCAACGCGAGGACCGTGACCAGCGTCGCGAGCCGAGTCAGGGACCCGCCCCTCCTTCTTCACTTGGGGTCGCGTGACACGTAGTGCAGTTCAGAAGTGAGAAGGCAGCCTCCCCGTCGTGACACGCGCCGCACGCTTCTCCCTTCTGCATGGCGCTCATGGTGAGCGTGTCGCTGCCGGCGCGCATGGCGAAGGGGCGCGGGTGACACGCCGAGCACTGATAGCGGATACGGTGCACCCAGTGGGCGAAGCGGGCCCGGGGGTAGTTCCCCGAAGGACTCGAACTGTCGCTCTCGGCGCGGGCCGGCAGGATGTCGTGGCGCAGCTGCGTCTGGCGCGGTGACGGTGCCGGCATGGCCGGATGGCATCGCGAGCAGGTGGATGCGGGGAACGCGACCGTCCCGTGGCACCGGCCACAGGACTCACCCGCGTTGATTTCCTTCATGGCGATCGGTGTCCCGCGGTACGGGAAGATCGACGGATGGCACGCCTCGCACGTCATCCACGCTACGTGGGAGGAGTGGGGGAAGAGGGCGTCAAACATCTCAGTTGGACCCTTGAGTCGAAAATCGTACGCGAAATCCGATTGACCAAGGGGCGGCTCCAGGCCGGGCCGGGCACTCCTAGGTCGCACGATGCCCGAACGGAGTGCAGCTACCCAGTCGACGTCTCCGGCGGCGTCTGTCGGGAGCAGCGCGAGGGCGCTGTCGGAGTCCAGGGTGGATTCGATTGGCGGCCTGACGGCATCTTGGGGCAGAGCGGCCGGGTTTGTTGCGGTAACGGCCGGTACGCCAGGTTGTTCGCTAGTCTCAGGCAGGTCGAAGAAGACGGACGCCGCCGTGCTGCAGCCGACGATGGATGTGATCACCGTTGCTGCAACAGCCCGACTCACTCTCCTGCATGCCATGCTGCGCACTGGTCTCTCTCCGTGTGACGCGGCGAATGCCGGCCTACGAGCTTCGGGGTGCGAGGTCGGAGCGAGACGCCCTCGCACTTAGCAATTCCGATACATGTACTCGGGATTCGCTACTCCACGATGAAGAAACCATGAATTTCGCCTGAAGCCCGCGCAGTATGTATGCGCCAATGTCGACTCTTTCACTATGACTGATGTCACACGCACAATGAACGCGGATTCATGATGAGCATCACAGTCCCGATTCACCCGCTCACCTATGATGTGTGCAGCGAACAGTGCGGTTTTCTCTTCGGCCGTGGGCCATTGGTCCGGCTGACTCAAGGAGGGCAGGATGAAGAAGACACTCTTGACTGTCGTGGCCATGCTGCTCGTGCCCGCGGGTGCGGCGATGGGGCAGGCCTGGAGTCAGGTAGACAATAGTCCACATGACTTTGTGGCCGGCAACCCCTCGTCCGCGCAGTACAACGGGCTTGCCGCCGGCCTGTGCGAATCATGCCACGTGCCGCACAGTCCGGCCACGACGATCAGTCCGCTGTGGAACCACGCCGTGAATACCGCGGCCACGTATACGGTGCTCTACAGCAGCCTCACCATGGAGACGAATCCGAGCACGGTGAATGAGTCCTCGCGCCTGTGCCTGGGGTGCCATGACGGCACGCTGAACGTCGACAACTTCGGGGGCGGAGCCGACGCCCAGGCGCTGCTCGCTGGCAACATCGGCACCAATCTGGGTGACGACCATCCGGTGTCCATCGACTACGCGGCCGCGGCCTCGACGGATGGCGACCTGGTGGCTGGTACACCGACCTCGCTCCCGTTGCGGGGCGGTCAGGTCGAGTGCGCGAGCTGCCACAATCCCCACGGCGAGAGCCAGGTAATGTTCCTCCGCCTAGCCCCGGCCTCCCTCTGCGGAGACTGCCACACGAAGTAGGCGAACCGTCGAGCGGTGGCGGGTTGGACCGCTGGTCTCTATAGTACGAAGGGGATGCCCGTAACGGTCATCCCCTTCGGTCGTTGATAGGGAGTCTGCCAATCATGAAGTCCGTTGCACACAGGTGGTGGCAGCGCGGAGTACTCCTGGCCGTCGGGTTGATCCTTGGTGGGTGCGGTGGGAAGCACACGTCGTCGGTCGCCCTGGACTCGCTGGTCGTGTTCCCGCCACCTCCCGACACCGCGCGCATCCAGTTCCTCACGCGTATCACGTCGGCCTCGGACCTGCGCGAGGCGCAGTCGCGCTCGTTCCTGTCGTGGTTGGTCGGCGAGAGCGAGGTCGATTCGGTGAGCCTCATCGTGCGCCCGTACGGGCTCGCGGTCAGCGGTGGGAAGATCTACGTGTGCGATCTCGGGCTGCCCGGTCTCGAGGTGCTCGATCTCGAGGAGCGGACCCTGGAGCACGTGTATGCCGGGGGCCCGGAGCGCCTTGGGCGGCCGGCGAACTGTCACGTCGACGACGCGGGCAACCTCTATGTGGCCGACCTTGGCCTGGGCGAGGTGCTCGTGCTGGACAGCGCGGGCACGTATCAAGGCAGTGTGGGTTCCGACAGCGTGGGACAGCCCGGGGATGTGTTCGTGACCGAGGATCGGATCTGGATCTCGGACTACGCAGTGAGGGGTGTGCGTGTGTTCGACAGGGCCTCGCGAGAGTATCTGTATTCCTTCCCGGATGGCGTCCAACCGCGCGACCCAGGGGGACTCGCCAGGCCCGCCAACCTCTACGTGTGGCGGGACGAGGTGTACGTTAGCGACCAGCTGGGCGGGAAGGTCGAGGTGTACTCCACCGATGGGAGCTACTTGAGGACCATCGGCGCGCGAGGCACCGGCTTCGGCCAGTTCTCTCTTCCGAAGGGAGTGGCGGTGGATGAGGAAGGACTGGTCTACGTGGTGGACGCGCGGTTCGAGAATGTGCAGATCTTCGACCGGGAGGGGCAGCTCCTCACGTTCTTCGGCGGCCCCTACCGGGGTCCCGGCTACATGTCGCTTCCGGCCAAGGTGATCGTGGACTACGCGCACCTCGATTACTTCAGGCAGTACGTGCACCCACAGTTCGAGCTGCAGCACCTGATCTTCGTGACCAACCAGTCCGGCCCCGATAGGATCAGCGTCTACGGCTTCGTTCAGGCCAGGGATTAGCCGACCGCAGCTGGTGGAGGGGCCACGGCCCTTCCGTCCGCGGAAGGGCCGTTCCCCAATGTGTGATCCCCATCACGTGCTTAACACCCCCTAAGGTCGCTGCGTCTCCCCTCTCGGAAGCGATAGACTAGGCACGAACCTGGGAGGGATCCATGAACCGCTACCTCATCACGGCTGTCACGCTTGGCGCCTTTGCCTTGGCGGCCTGCTCCGACACTACCGGTCTGGGGAACGCCTCGGACGAGGATCGCGAGGAGATTCTCCAGCTCCTGCAGGAGTCGGGGTTCTTCGGCGACGAGTTTGGCACTGACGGTGTGGCCGACGGCGCCGGGTGATCACGATCGACGTGGATACCGAGGCCGGCACGGCGCTGGTCACGAAGGAGCTCGTCTTCGAGGGTGAGTTCCTGCTCGACATCACCCCGGACGATCAGTTCAACCCCACGAGCAAGCCGTTGAACCAGACGCTGGTGCAGCACGCCCGGTTCCAGCGCAACGATGCGGCGAGGGCCGAGGACACCGGCCGGCGCTGGCGGCTCGTGGCTGTGTCACCGGCGGAAGTGGTGCTGACCGACCCGTCCAAGCAGACGGTGGACATCGCGCGCCTCGAGGTGCTGGTGGATGGTGAGCCGTTCCTCGAGGTCGAGGATCCCAGCCAGCTGTTCGAAGTAGACGGCCGCGTGCCGCACCTGCAGGCCGAGCAAGAGGTCACGGTGAAGGTGTGGGTGGAAAACAGCTCCGAGGCGGGTTTCACACCGCCGACCTTCGTCTATCTGCACCTGTTCCACGCGAGCCTGGAAATGCGGATGTGGGTCAGGCTCCCCATGGAGCGGGTCGTGACCGATACCGAGACCTACTGGACGCGGAGCTGGGTGGTGCGGCACCGCGGGCGTGAGCGGATCGCCGTCGACGCCCTCGACGCCGGCACCTTCGCCACCTCGGACGGTGACGACTACAACGCCAACATCTGGGGCATTCCCTACATCATCGAGTAGGAGGCCCGTGTCACTCCGCCCAGTGGTGGACCAACGGCGTGGAAGGACTTGAACCGACCGGCAGAGCGCTGCTGACCCCCACCACTGGGCGACCAGCTACCTCGCAAACGACAACGCCCGGCAACTCCTGGCCGGGCGTTGTTGCGCCTGCTCCAGCGTTGCCGCGTGCTGCTCCAACTCATGGTGGGGTGCCCAGCGTCGCAAGCACACTCCGCGCCCATTCGACCTCGCGTGGGTACCGAGCGCCCGCCGCTGCTAGGAATCGGCGGAGCGCCAGTCCGGCCTCCCCACGTTCTCCGCGGGCGAGATGGATGCGCCCCATGATGAACCAGGCGCCGGCAACCGGTGGCTGTTGTGCGGTGCCCCGTTCGAGCAGCTGGACGGCGCGGGCGGTGTCGCTGCGGGAGAGATAGAGCAGGCCGAGGTCGGTCAGGCTCTCCGCGTGGGTGGAATCGGTCGACTGGGCCGCCTCCCAGTAGCGCTCGGCCTCCGAGAGGGCGCCGCGCTGCTGACTGAGTTGCCCCAGCACGTGCAGCACATCGGGGTCTGTTGCCGGCTCGACCTCTTGCTGGTTACCCCCCGAGGCGGGCAGGTAGCGATCGTTGATGAGCCGCCGCGCCACCTCCAGTGTCGTGGCCGCGTACTGATTCTCGGGTGCGATGGCCAGCGCCAGGCGCACCTCGCGCACGCCCTCGCCCAAGTATCCCGCCCGCAGCAGCTCCTCTCCCAGCTTGTGGTGTGCCTTGGTCGAGCGAGGCACGCTCGCCACCGCCCAGCGGAACAACGGGATGTCGGCCCGCCAGGCGTTCGAGTAGCGCAGCGTCTGCACGGAATACACGGCGACGAGGGCCGCCGTGACCGCCACGGCAACCGCCCGCTGTCGGCGCCCCACCCAGACCAGCCCGGCGCCCACCAGCAGGCAGAACGCGACACTCGGCAGGTAGAGCAGTCGCTCCGCGAAGATCGTTCCCACCAGCACCAGCAGATTCGAGGTGAGGAAGAGCGTGATGGCGTACCACAGCACGCCGAGCGGCACTATCGAGCGTCTGACGGCGGGCTTCGTGCATCCCCACGCCAGCATCCCGAAGCCGGCCACCGTGGCCAGGAAGCGCCAATCGAGGACCGAGCGCACGACCGGAATCGCGTCGAACGAGTAGTCGGGCGAGAGCACGATGGGTGCCGCGAGCAGCGCCACGCCGCGTCCGACCAGGGCGACCGCGGTCAGCAGGCGCGGGCCGAGCGTGGCGGTCATCAACGGGTTGTCCAGATACGACGTGTCCGCCACGCCGAATCCCCCCACGACGCTGGTCCGCACGGCCAGGTAGGCGAGGAACGTCAGCGCGTAGGCGACGTACAGGCCGACGGCGCGCTGACCCGCGAGCCGGCGAGGGTCCGACTCCAGACGCCAGTCGTGAACGGCCACGAGCGCCAGGCCCACCGCCCCCACCTCCTTCGAGAGCATCGCGCAGGCGTAGGCGACCACGGAGAGCACGGCGTACCATCCCCCTCGCGTCATGGCGCGTCGGTGCGCCAGCACCATCGTGAGCGTGAAGAGCGCCGCGAGCGCATCCTTGCGTCCGAACACGGCGGCGGCGGCCTCCACGTGCACCGGGTGCACGGCGAACAGGAGCCCGCCCAGACCGGCCGCTGCAGCAGAGAGCCCCCACAGCCGCCCCACACGATAGACCAACACCGACACGCCGGCGTGCAGCAGCACGTTGAACAGGTGATAACTCCAGGCTTGGAAGCCGGAGATCTGGTGGTTCACCGCGTACGTCACGAGGGCGAGCGGGCGATAGAGATGGCTCTCGCCGGCGGCGCCGGTCCAGCTGGTGGTCGAGAGTATCTCCGGTAGATGCCGCAGCGACTGGACGAAGGTGTTCCTGACGACGTCGAGTTGATCGTCGTAGACCCATCCGAAACCGACCGTGCGCGCGTACAGGAGCGTGGCAGCGAGTGCCACGAGGAGCTCCCACAGCGGTAGGCGCTCGCTGAGGGAGCGGAAGCGGGAGACGACGGGAGAAGACCGCAAGTGGCCTGGGTCGGCTAGAACTCGAATCCTTCCATCTTCCTGAGCCCCACTTTGAGAGGCACGAAGGTCGCCAGCGTGCAGATCACCACCACCGCTACGAACGCGCCGATCATGGTGGCATCCACAGTGACCGGCTCTCCGCGGAAGCCCGCTCGGAGGTAGCGGTACACCGGTACGGCCTCGATCACGATGACGAGGGCCAGCAGGGCGATCGTCGTCATCATGAAGACAAGTCCACCGAAGGAGGTCGGGATCTGGGCCGCGTTCTCGGTCTCGAACTGCGGATAGAGCGCCCCAAACCCGAGCGCCATCGCACTGATGGCGAAGGTGAGGAGCACGATCGTCCCGGTGCTCACGGCCATCATGAACGGCGAGGCTCGTAGAATGATGTTGGTGAACACCGTAATCACGACCGCCAGCACGAGGAGCGGCACCGTTCCCACCCAGTACTTGGACCACAGCAAGGCGCGCAGATCGAGAGGGCTGGAGCGCAGCAGCCACATCTGTCGTCCCTCGAGGGAGATCGCGGGGAACACGAACCGAGCCGCGATCGAGGACAGCACGAAGCCGGCCAGGCCGAGGTTCAGGAAGGACACCACCGTCACCAGGAAGAAGGGGACGCGCTCGCCGGTGAACAGCGGCAGCGCTCGGATGTTGAACAGGTAGATGACGACCAGTACGCCCAACAGGATGAGCTGGCTCCACTGGGTTGTGTCCCGGAAGAACAGCTTCAGGTCCTTGATCACGAACTCGCGGCGCGCGACCGACAGCGGTTTGAACAGCGGATCGAGCATGGCGCGCCAGACCCACCCCCTGATAAACCGTTCGGCACCCTCCTGGGCCCGGCTGAACCCCGCGGAATAGAGCCGCGAGTGGAGCCACGAGCCCAGCACCACCAGGGCACCGGCCGTGCTCCACAGCAGCGCCAACGGCAACCAGTCCAGCGGCTCGACCAGGTAGCCCATCAGCGCGTCCGTCGCCCACTCGCTGGGAAGGAGCGGCGACGCGGGAGTGCGCAGCACCGTGATGAAGTCGAGCAGGTTCTGGAACCCCTCCGGGCGGGCCAGTTGCTCGGGGCGAACGATGCGGAACAGCAGGACTACACCGCCGGCGGTCAGAATGGCGATGACCGAGAGCAGATCGCGGGTGCGGCGCGCAGGGAAGACGTTGACCAGGATTAGTGTGAGCGCGCTGCCGACGACCGCCGGCATCACGATCAGCGGCAAGAACACCGCGACGGCGTAGGGACCGAACAGCCATCCCCCCCCGTAGATGACGCCGTAGGCCGAGAAGATCGGTACCGCCATGAGCGCCACCATCCAGGAGCTGTGCAGCATGGTCTCGCCGAGCTTGGCGAGGTAGATGTTGAGCCAATCGACCGGCGCAGAGACCAGGAGGTCGAGGTCCTTGGCCAGGAAGAACGACGAGAGCGCCGTGATCACGTTCGAGAGGAGTAGAATCGCGAGGAACGAAAGGAGCAGGAGGCTCAGCAGCTTCCCGGCCAGCAACGGGCCGATCTCCTCCACCCCGCGGAAGTAGACGAGCACCCGGTACAGCACCCCGAAGATCGCGGTCCAGAAGATCAGCCCCACTGTGCCGACGAGGAGTGCCTTGCCGCCGCGTCCCTGTCCCTGCCGCATCCGGGAGAGCGCGGTGCGCCACTTCGGCTCCAGAATCTGGGTGAGCGATTGCATCAGTCGCTGAGGATTGCCGCGAGCTCCTGAACTGCCGACCCGCCGGTGAGCTTGAGGAACAACTCCTCCAGCGAGGCGTCGCCGGCCGCGGTCTGCTTGCGCAGTTCGTCGATGCTACCCCGCGCGACGATCCGTCCCTCCTGGATAATCGCGATGCGGTCGCACATCGCCTGTGCGACCTCGAGCGTGTGCGTGCTCATGAGCACGGTCCCACCCTTCGCGACGAAGGCGCGGAAGATGTCCTTGAGCAGGCGGGCACCTCTGGGGTCGAGACCCACCATCGGCTCGTCCACAACGATGCACTCGGGCCGGTGGATCAGAGCGCTGGAGATGATCAGCTTCTGTCGCATGCCGTGGCTGTACGACTCGACGAGCTCGTTCTTCCACACCGCCAGCTCGAACAACTCGAACAGCTCGTCGATGCGACGCTCGACCGCGCTGCCGTCGTGTCCGTACAGACCGGCCACGAAGCGGAGGAACTCCGCGCCGGTGAGTTTCTCATAGACGAAGGGCCGGTCGGGGATGAAGCCGAGTCGGGCCTTGGCGGCAAGGGGCTCGGTGGTGATGTCGTCGCCGCCGAGCCAGATGCGTCCGTAGGTGGGGCGGAGAATCCCGGCGATCATGCGCAGCGTGGTCGTCTTGCCGGCCCCGTTGGGTCCGAGGAAGCCAAACAGCTGCCCCCGGCAGATCGATGGCGTCGACCGCGCAGAACTTGCCGTAGGTCTTGGTGAGCTTCTCCAGCCGGATCATTCCGTTTCCACCACGTCGAGAGTGAGCTGGCCGATGAGCCGGATGAGTTCCGCCTGCTGCGCGAGTCCACCGATCGTGAAACGCAGGTGCGCGGCGTCGGCGGGGAACTGGCCGAAGGTGGGATCCACCGCCACCCAGCCGTCGAGGTAGATCTCCCACGGCCCGGGCCAACGCCACGTACAGGACGGTGTGCTCGTTGCAGTCACCGCGGCGCGTCTCCAGGACTTCGAGGGCGCTCGGCACGCTCACCGTGATCCGCTTGTCGATCGCCTCGTACACCCACTCGGCGAGTCGCTCCGCCGCGCGCCGCGGGTCGCGGGTGCGTCTCACGACTTGGCGTGCCTGGGCCTCGATGCGGGGGTCGTCGCTCTGGACCAGCGGCTCCGCGTCGAGGAACGCGGCCAGCTCGACGTCATCGGCGGGGAGTCGATAGCCTGCCTCGAGCAGGGCGTCTACCTCACGCTGCACGACCAGCGTATCGCCGCGCAGCTCCTGGCGGCCGCCGCTCAGCTCGAAGCCCGCGAGATCCACCCCGCCCAGGCGCACCTTGAGCTCGCTCGTCGCCTCCCGCGACAGCCGCACATTGGAGGCGATGGCGGTCTGGCGTATGAGGTCGCTCCCCACGTCGCTCGTCAGGCGTATATCCTCCTGACGACGGAAGTTCTCGAACGCGATTTCGAACGCAGTGCGTTCCATGGAGAACCCCACCGGGGTCGTCGCTTGCACGATCTGTCCCATCTCGTCGATCCAGGCCTCGAGCTCCACCCCCCGCGTTTCCTGCCGCACGCGCCACGCGCGGAGCGTGTCCCACCGCGCGACCACCCAGAGGTTGGTCTCGGGCTCGAACCGCGCTGAATCCGGAACGAAGAGCGTCGACTCTGCGGTCACCGTCACCTCGACGTCCCGCTGCCCCAGCTGCAGGGGATCGAACAGGCGAAGGGCATAGGTCTTTCCGACCTCCAGGTCCCCGCCGAAGATGAGGCTGAGGGGCATCAGGCCCGGCAGCACGATCGGCTCCTCCAGCGGGATCTCCTGGCGCTGATGACTGTCGGCGCTCTCGATCTCGATGGTGAGCAGGGAGTCCCCCGAGACCTCTCCCCGCACGCCGAATCGCACGTCGGCGCCCCTGACGGTCGCCTCGAACGTGCGGAGGCGGAGTGCGCGGGTGAGCCTGGCATCCGTACGCGCCTCGATGCGCTGCATCGTCCCGAGCACCGGGATCTCCATGATCATGAGATCCTGCACAGTCAGGGTGTCGGCCAGCGTGTCTACGAGGCTCGAGGCGAAGCCGACCTGCTGCCCTCCGAGGTCCAGCCGGTAATACGCGGCACCCGGCGGCACCCTGAGCGCCGCATCCGCCAGGATCTCCGCCCGCGGCCGGAAATACTCGCGCCGCGCCATCCATCCCAGAGCGGCCAGCCACAGGGCGAGGATGGCGACGGCCAACGACCGTCGGTTCACTTGAGGATGCGGCTCCGGAGAGAGGCTTCCACGATCGCCCGGTCCTCGTCGGATTCCACCACTATAAACACGTCCTTGGGATAGTTAGCCGACCGGAGCTCCGCGGCGAGAACATCGATCATGACGCCCGCGGCGTCCTCCAGGCTGAGATTGCCGGGGCCCGTGCCGAGCACGGGCGTGGAGATCTGGGCCAGTTCCCAATCCGCTGCCCGCTGCAGCACACTGCGCACGGTGTGGCGCACGCCGGCCGAGCTTACGTCCTCCGTATCGCTCCGGACTACGGCGTGGATCACGAACTCCGCCTCCAGCTCGCCGGCCGAGGTCACCACGGCCGCGCCCACGTCCAGCGGCTTCTGGACGCGGAGCTGCTTCCAGAACGTAGGTCCGCCCACTTTCTCCAGGTGGCGCACGGCCGAGCTGGCCGGCTCGAGGGTGGAGGTCGCGGGGCGAACGACCGCGTCCGCCGGGACGAACGCGAGGTCGTCCACCACGACGTGAATCACTGTCCGGAGAGTTCGCGTGAGCGGCGGTACATCTGTGCCGCCTCGTCCGGACGGTTCAGGCGGTCCAACACGATCCCCAGACCGTAGAGTGCCTTGGGGTTGGTGGGCCGCAGCTCCACCGCCCGCTGGAACGAGTGGAGCGCTCCGTCCAGGTCGTCCGCGTGGTTCAGCGCCTCGCCCAGATAGTAGAATGCCACTGCGCGGGTCGAGTCGAGTTCCACGGCGCGCCGCAGGTAAGGAATCGCCTCACGCCACAGGCCCTTGCGGGAGACCACGACGCCGAGATTGAAGTGGGCTTCGGAGTTGCTGGGCTCGAGGCGGAGGACCTTGCGGAGATCCTCTTCCGCCTCGGCGAACCGGCCCACGGCGCCCAGCACCGCGCCCCGATTCACCAGCACGTGGGGGTTGTCAGGCTCGTACGTGAGGCAGCCGTCCAGCTCGTCGAGGGCCGACTCGTGGTCACCCTGCTGATCCAGCAGGAGCGCGAGGTTGTTGCGCGCCCGGACGTCCTGTGGGTGCTGTTGCAGCAGCTCGCGGTAGAGCGCTCCCGCCTGCTCGACGTGTCCCTCGTCCGAGGCCTTGCGGGCAGCGGCGTAGAGGCCGTCCTCGGGTGACGGCTTCGACGGCGCGGCTGGAGTGTCCTCGGCTTCGTGCGTCATCGGTGCCGCCATCTCCTCGGCGAACTCGAACGGGAGCGAAGCCGACGCCTCGGGCTCCGGCTCCGGATTCTGGACCGGGTCATCGGGGGGGGTGTAGGTCATCTCTCCTGGGAAGCGTGGCGTCCGCGCGCCCAGCTCCGCTGCCATGCGTCGCCGCATCCGGCGACGGCGTTGAGCCCGGTTCATGCCTCATCCCCCGCGTGGGCCGTGGTCTCCGCGGCCACCCACTCAAGATAGGCTCCCAGGCCGGATTCGACAGGCAGCGCCAGCAGCTCCGGCAGGTCATAGGGATGGGAGGAGCGCACGGCCTGCTCTAGGGCCTCCCACCGATCCCGGCGCGTCTTGAGGATGACCTGTGTCTCGCCTGCCTCTTCGATCGCACCCTGCCAGCGGTAGATCGACGTGACCTCCCCCAGTACCGTGCCACACGCGACGACCCGCTGCTCGACGAGGCGCCGCACGAAGGCCTTCGCCTCGCCGGCGTTGGGCAGCGTCGTGAGCACCACGATGGCGGAGGCCTCGGTCATCGCTTCGGCCAATGAGTAGGGGAGGGCAAACTACGGTGCCCCGGGGGGTGCCGCAAGCGACTTGCGTCACACTCGGTGGATTGACCGGCCGCCTGGAGCTCGGGTACGTTGTAAGGCTATGCCGACCGAAAACCTCGTCGTCCGCGGCGCGCGGGTTCACAACCTCAAGAACATCGACGTCGAGATTCCCCGCAACCAACTCACGGTCATCACGGGGCTTTCCGGGTCGGGTAAGTCGTCGCTTGCCTTCGACACTATCTATGCCGAGGGGCAGCGACGCTACGTCGAGTCGCTCTCGGCGTACGCCCGCCAGTTCCTCGGACTCATGGAGAAGCCCGACGTCGATGCCATCGAGGGTCTCTCTCCGGCCATCTCCATCGAGCAGAAGGCGCCGGGTCACAACCCCCGCTCCACGGTGGGCACGGTCACCGAGATCTACGACTACCTCAGGCTGCTGTGGGCCAGGGTTGGCACACCGCACTGCCCCAACGATGGCTCCCCGATCAGCCGTCAGAGCGCCTCCCAGATCACCGATACGCTCCTCACCTGGCGTACGGGCACCAAGATCGAGGTGATCGCGCCCCTGGTGCGGGGTCGCAAGGGAGAGTTCAAGGACCTGTTCGAGAGCGCTCGCCGCCAGGGCTTCGTCCGCGTGCGCGTGGACGCCGAAGTGTACGACCTCAGCGCCCCGCCCAAGCTGAATCGCCGGGTCAACCACGACATCGGTTTGGTGGTGGACCGCCTGGCGGTGCGCCAGGCCGACCGCGGGCGCCTGCACGACTCCATCGAGACGGCGCTGCGTGCCGCCGAGGGCACCGTGGAGGTCGTGCGCCATGGGAAGAAGCCTGCCAGCACGCTCTTCTCGGAGCGCTTCGCCTGTCCGGAGTGCGGCTACTCGCTGGCCGAGCTCGAGCCGCGGCAGTTCTCGTTCAACTCGCCCTACGGGGCGTGCCCCGACTGCGGTGGACTCGGAGTGCGCCGCATGGTGAGCGCGGGGCTGGTCCTGGGAGACCCTCGAATCTCCATCCTCGAGGGCGTGGTTCTCCCCTGGGGCGAGCCGCGCGGCTACTTGAAGAGCGTGGTGCTTCCTACGCTGGCCAAGGAGCTGAAGTTCGACCTGGCGGCCCCCTGGGGGGATTTCCCGGAGCGAGTGCAGCATGCCCTGCTCCACGGCGTGCCGGGCCGCACGTTCAGGTTTCGCGGCACCCGAGGCGCCGGACGGACTCACGAGGTCGAGTGGGAAGGGATTTTGGCCAATGTGGAGCGGCGCTACCACCACACGAGCTCCGACGCGGTGCGGGTGCAGCTCGGGGATTTCATGGTGGATGTTGCGTGTGAGACCTGCGGCGGGCACCGGCTCAAGCCGGAGAGTCTGAGTGTCCTGGTGGAGGGGAAGGGAATCGGGGAGGTGGTGGACCTCGCGGTGGACGATACGCTGACGTTCTTCGAGAGGCTCATCGGTGGCGGGGACGGGTCGATCGATGCGGACATCGCCGGCCCCATCCTCAAGGAAGTGACCGAGCGACTCCGCTTCCTGTGCGATGTGGGGCTCGCCTATCTGACGCTGGGTCGTTCGGCTTCGTCGCTCTCCGGAGGAGAAGCGCAGCGGATCCGCCTGGCCACCCAGATCGGCAGTCGCCTGGTGGGCGTGCTCTACGTGTTGGACGAGCCCTCGGTTGGGCTCCACCCTCGCGACAACGCGCGGTTGCTCGGCACCCTCCACGGTCTGCGGGATCTGGGGAACACGGTGCTGGTGGTGGAGCACGATGCGGACACGATCCATGCCGCCGACCACGTGATCGATCTCGGCCCACGGGCGGGGCGTGATGGGGGGGAGGTGGTGGCCGAGGGCGGGCTCGATGACGTGCTGCAGCACGAGACCTCGCTTACCGGCCGGTATCTCCGGGGCGAGCTGCGCATCCCGGTGCCGTCGTCCCGCCGCAGGCAGTCGTCCGGGAAGGCGATCCGCGTCGTGGGGGCCCGGCAGCACAACCTGAAGAGCCTGGACGTGGCGTTTCCACTGGGGCTGTTCGTGGCGGTCACCGGTGTGTCGGGCTCCGGCAAGTCCACGCTGGTGACGGACATCCTGTACCACGCTCTGGCGCGGCACTTCTACCGGGCCAAGCTGGTGCCGGGCGAACACGACGCGCTGGAAGGGGTGGGGCACGTCGACAAGGTGCTGGACATCGACCAGAGCCCGATCGGGCGCACACCGCGCTCCAACCCGGCGACCTACACGGGGTTGTTCACTCCCATCCGAGAGCTCTACGCCCAGCTTCCCGAGTCCAAGCTCAGGGGCTACGGGCCGGGCCGGTTCTCGTTCAATGTGAAGGGTGGCCGCTGCGAGTCGTGCCAGGGGGACGGCCTCGTCAAGATCGAGATGCACTTCCTGCCCGACGTGTACGTGCCGTGCGACGTGTGTAAGGGGCGCCGCTACAACCGGGAGACGCTGGAGGTGCGCTACCGCGGCAAGGCGATCGCTGACGTGCTGGACATGACGGTCGCCGACGCGCTCGAGTTCTTCGAGCAGCAGCCGCGCATCCGTAACCGCCTCGAGCTGCTGAACGACGTCGGGCTCGGATACATCCATCTGGGGCAGAGCGCCACGACCCTTTCGGGTGGCGAGGCCCAACGGGGCTGCACTTCGAGGACGTGCGCCTCCTGCTCGAGGTGCTGCACCGCCTGGTGGACAAGGGCAACACGGTCATCGTGATCGAGCACAACCTGGAGGTCGTGAAGACCGCCGACTGGGTAGTCGACCTCGGGCCGGAGGGAGGCGACGCGGGGGGCACGGTCGTGGCCGAGGGACCGCCGGAGAGGGTGATCCAGCAGGCGGGATCGTACACGGCGGAGTTCCTCGCGCCGCTGCTCACGCAATGAACCTGGCGTCGCCGGCCGCAGTTTGCGCCTATTTACATCTGCGGAACAGGTGACACCTTTTGAAACAGCGGCCCGTACGGTGGGTCGGAATCGACTGGGGGCAGCGTGGGTCCGGATCCCATCGAAGTTGCCATAGCGGTCACAATTGTGGTCGGAGCCGTGGGGAGCCTCACGCTCGTTGGTGTGGTCGCCGCAGCGCTGCTCAAGCGCTGGACCCGCCCTCAACCCAGCCTCGAACCCGCGGAGACCCACGAATTGCGCCATGCTATTTCGCAGCTCGCCGGCGAGGTGTCGGAGCTGCACGAGCGCGTGGACTTCACGGAGCGTATGCTGACCAGCCAGCGTGAGCAGCAGCGGCTGGGGGAGGGGGAGTAGCCCATGCACGAGATCGCACCATTCCTGGTGCCCATCTCTCTGTTCCTTACCGTCGGCCTCGTGCTGATCTTTCGCGGCCCGATGGGCAAGGCCATCGGCGAGCGGCTCGCGGGGCGGCCCCGTGAGGTGGAGCACTCCGGGGAAACCGAGGAGCTGCGTGGCGAGGTCGAGGACCTGCGTTGGCGCCTGAGCGAGTTGGAAGAGCGGCAGGATTTCACCGAGCGGGTGCTGGCGCGGCACAAGCAGGACGGCCAACTCCCTCCTGGGGAGTAGCACATGCCCGAATGGCTGTGGATTCAAGAGGTCGTCTTCCCCCTCATCGGGATGGCCATGGGGGCGGGCGTGCTGTACGGCATCTACCGGACCGCGAACCGCTTGATCGACCGCAAGCAGGAGCGGGAGGCGCTGCAGGGGGGTGCCGGCGCGGCGGAGGTGGAGCAGTTGAGGGCGCGGGTGGAGGCGCTCGAGGAGTTGAGCTATCGGCTGCACGACGTGGAGGAGCGGGTGGACTTCACCGAGCGGGTCCTCACACAGCAGCGGGAGCGAGATCAGCTTCCGCCGCGGACGTAACAGATGAATGTGGATCTGATCATCCCGCTGGCCGGCATGGCCACCGCCTGTGTACTGGGGCTGCCGGTCATCAGGGCGGTCGTGCGCCTGATCGATCGCAAGTCGGCCGGTGAGCTGGGCGACCAGGGCGAGGCCCTGCGGGCAGAGGTCGAGGAAATCCGGGCGCGCCTGGAGGCGCAGGAAGAAGTGAGGCACCGGCTGGCCGAGCTCGAGGAGCGGCTCGATTTCACCGAGCGGGTGCTCTCGCAGCAGCGCGACCGCGACCGGCTGGCGCCGGGGGCATAGCATGGATCCCGATTTGGTGGTCATTGGCATCGTGATCACCTCGTGTGTGTTGGGGCTCCCGATCGTGAAGGCGGTGGTGCGACGGTTCGAAGGGCGGGGGCCCGGCTCGCTGACCGGCGGCGACGAGAGGCTGCGGCTGGAGGTGGAGGATCTGCGGGCGCGGTTGGACGCCATGGATCTGGTGGACCATCGGTTGACTGACGTCGAGGAGCGGCTCGACTTTACAGAGCGAGTGCTCACTCAGCAAAAGCATGATCGGCTCGCGGAGGGGCGCTAATACAGATAGATGGAAAGCGTTCTCGATATCCTGGCGGTTACGTTCATCTTTGGGGGTGGGTCGCTGTTCTTGCTCGCGATCTCCCCTGTGGGGCGGGCGATCGGGGATCGGATCCGGGGCTCGGGGAAGCGCGTCCCGGACGACCTAGCACGGCAGATCCAGGATGCACAAATGGCCCTGCTCGATGAGATCGAGGCTCTGCGCCAGGAGGTGAGCGAGGTACAGGAGCGGCTCGATTTCGCGGAGCGGCTCCTCGCCAGGGGTCGGGAGGCGCCTCCGCTGCCGCAGGGGGAAGAGGTCGGACAGTAGCCGAAGCCGCGATGTTCACAAATGAAACATTCGGCTGGGCGCGGGCGTACATGAAGCAGGATACGGCGGCGGCCGCGATGGCTGGTGGCGCGGCGGCGCCGAATCGTAAATCTTTAGATTCTCACACCGTGATCGCGCGCAGATCGCGTCGGCTCCCATCGACGCCGTATCGGGAGGGGTGATTTCGCAATGGGCATTTTCCAGCGTCTGGCAACGGTCATCAAAGCCAACATCAACGCCTTGATCGGGCGGGCGGAGGATCCCGAGAAGGT
>JBDGXT010000309.1:0-3552 GCA_039584455.1 Gemmatimonadota bacterium | reverse complement strand
GGGGCGGCCGGGCCGGGCTGCACGGGGAGCAGCACCAGGGGTCCGGGATTGGCGCGTGCGTGCCACGTCGTCACGGCCTCGATGGTCGCCTCGTCCCGCACCAGCACTGCTTGGAGCCAGTCGGCCAGCAGCCGCTCGGTGACGCGGGCCTCCTCCGGCGAGAGGGAGAGATAGTCGCTCAGTGGTCCCAGGATCGCACCCTCGCCGAACTCCTCCCGTGCGGCCAGGAGCGCCCGGGCCGCCGGCGCCATCCCCTCGCGCTTGCGCTCGAGCTCAGCGAGCGCTTCGCGCCGGGCGGAGAGCTGCGCCATCGACTCCTCGACTTCGCGCCGCTCCACCCGCACCGCCGCCTCGTGTTCGCGTGCCGCCGCCAGGCTGTGGCGCGCGCGCTCCAGCTCGGCGGCCGCCTCGCGCTCCTCTCGCTCGCGCGCGGTGAGCGCGGCGCGCGCGGACTCGAGGGCGTCACGCGCCGTGGCGTGCTCCTGCTCCGCAACCCGGAGCCGCTCCTCGGCCTCTCCCTGCAGTCTTCCCAACTCCTCGAGCTCGCCGTCGAGCGCGGTCGCTTCGCCGCTCAGGGCCCTGGAGTTCTCGGCCGTATGCTGGAGCGAGGCCTCGAGCTCGCGGACCTGCTCGCGCTGCCGGCGCAGCTGCTGGCGCGCCTCGTCCTCTGAGGCGGTGCGCAGATCCAGCTCGGTTTGCACCGACTGGCGCGCCGCCGCGGCCGCCTGCCGTTCCTCGGCCGCTGCCTCGAGCTCCCGCGCGGCCTGCTGTGCCTTGGCCTCGGCCTGGGCCCGCTCCTCGAGGGCGCGCGTGCGCCGCGACGAGAGGTGCTCCAGCCGCTCGACGGCGAGGTTCATGTCGCCCTCGAGCCGCTCCAGCTCCACCCGTGTCTCGCCCAGGCGCCGCTCCAGCTCGGCGCGGCGCGCCTCGGCGGCACCGCGCTCCTGCACCCGCGTCTCGCGCTGCTGCTCCCGCTCCGTCAGCGCCTGCTTGCTCTCGGGCAGGCGGACCTGCAACGCCTCGTGGCGCCGCTGCAGGTCGGCGTCGATCGCAAAGCGCTGCTCCGCGTACTGGTGGTGCCGCTCCGCCTTGCCCCGCTGCCGCGAGAGGCTGCGGACCTGGGTGTGCACCTCGCCGATCAGGTCGTCGAGCCGTTGCAAGTCGGCGCCGGTGCGCTCCAGTCGGCGCTCGGTGCTCGCCTTGCGGTCCCGGTAGAGCCCGATGCCCGCCGCCTCCTCGAACAGCGAACGGCGCTCCTCGGCGCGCTCCGACAGCAGGCGGTCGATCATCTGGGCCTCGATGACCACGCCCGCGTCGCTGCCCAAACCGGTTCCCTGCAGCAGGTCGGCCACGTCCCGCAGGCGGACCTCCGACTGGTTGATCAGGTAGTCGCTCTGCCCGCTGCGGGAGATGCGCCGCATGAGGACGACTTCGTGATATGAGATGGGAAGCACGCCGTCGGCGTTGTCGAACACGAGGGAGACGTCGGCGAGGTTGATGGGGCGGCGCTTGACCGAGCCCTGGAAGATCACCTCGTCCATGCGCGCGCTGCGCAGCAATCGGGCCCGTTGCTCGCCCAGCACCCAGCGTACCGCGTCGGAGATGTTGGACTTGCCGCAGCCATTGGGACCGACGATGGCCGTGATGCCGTCCTCGAAGACCAGCTCGGTCGCATCGGCGAACGACTTGAAGCCCGACAGCTCCAGCCGGGTGAGTTTCATCGCGCGATCCCTGTTCGTGGTACGACGGTGCCCTGGAGGTCCGCTGCTGCGAGGATGGAGTCCGCCAGGCGCGCCTGCTCAGGCGTTTCGAAGGCGCCCACGAAGAGTCTCACGCTTCCGTCGGACGCCTCCACAATGTACGCTGCCGCCCCCCGGTCACGAAGCCCCCGGCGGGCGGCCTCGGCGGCCGTGATGTCGGGGTAGCGGCCCAGCCGAATGGCGTGCGGTGTGCGCAGGATCGTGCCGTTGGGGCGCTCCACCAGCCCCCGGTTCCACAGCCTCGCGAGCGCCCGCTCGGCGGCGGCGGGAGCCGACACCGCCGCCACGATGAGCCGATACCAGGTACCCTGGCCGCCCAGACGCACCGGACTCACCGTCACCGTCCACCCGGCGTCGCGGTACTCGCGTGCTCCACCGAGCGCGGCGTCCATGTCCTGGAAGGCTGCCACCTGCACGGCGTAGTAGAGCGAGTCGCTGCCGGGTGCCTCGACCGCTGGGCGCGTGGCCACGGGGGCCGCCACCTGCGACGGGTCGAGGTCCGCGCTCACCGCGCCGTTGCCCCGCTGCGGGAGCGCCACGGCCAGGCCCACGGCACCGGCGAGCACTACCCCCGCCGCTGTCGCGGCCCACCAGCGCCGGTGCGGCGGGCGTACGCGCCGGGTGGCCACCGGGCGCGCCGTGGGGGGGCGCCGTCGGGGAGGGGCGGAGACACGGGGTGGGGGCGTGTCCACGACGACGTCGACCGCCACCTCGCTCCACTCGGCCGGCGTAGCCAGCTTGCGGGCCGCGCCCGCCTTGCCGACCGGTGCCAGCACCATGATCCGGTCGGGCTGCACCGCCACCCGCGCCAGCGCGTCTGCGGGGATGAGCAGCAGCAGGAGGGCGCCCTCGGCCCGGAAACCTCGGGCCAGACGGCGCCAGCGTTGGTGCGACCAGACCTCCTCCGGATCGCTCGGACGGGTGCCCACCGCGATGACGTGGAAGCCCGGAACGTCCTGTTCCACCGCCACGTGCTGCAGCGACGCGCCGTAGAGAAACGCGTCAACCAGGCCCTCACCGCTGCCTCTCGCCACTCGGGCGTCGAGAATAGGGTCCTCGAGGCAGAGGTCCATCAGGGCCACGCGCCGGCCGCGCCGCGCCACCGCGCCCGCGAGCTCCGCCGCCATGGCCTCGCTCGCCGGCCCGCTGCCCTCGAGTGCGACGAGAGCCACGACGGTCAGCTCGGCGAGGAGGTCCGGTGCGAGGGTGGGGAGCTGGGCCCGGGCAAGCTCCCGCGGCGTCATGGGGTGGTGCGCGCCGTGTCCAGCGTGAGAATCCAGGAGGGCATGTCGAGCGTGCGACGCGTGTCGTCGGCCTCCTCCCGGGAGGCATAGGGGCCGAGCACCACGCGGTAAGGCTCGAGGAAGTCGGCCGGCGGCAACACGGACGCCGGCATGCCTGCCCGGCCAAGGTTGGCGGCCAGGTCGCGGGCCCAATCCTCGTTATGCGTGGCGCTCACCTGGACGTAGATGAGCTGGTCGGACTCGGGCTCCTCCGTCTCGCCGGTCTCGGCAAACTCGAGCACCGGACGGCGCGGGTCCCACGCCACCGGGAGCCAGTGATCGAGCTGATCGTCCAGCACGGTGCCGGTCTGCTCGAGTGTCGCGGGCGCGAGCGCCACGATCCGCACGCCGCGGCGCAGCAGGATCGTGCCATCGGGGGCCACCAGGGGAAGCTGCTCGTCCCACTCGCCATCCACGCTGCCCACCAGCTCCCAACTCACCGCGTCCACCACCCAGATGGCTTCGTCGAACTGCGACTGCACCAACAGCAGCCGCCCCGTCGGATCGGC
>JBDGXT010000048.1:0-9227 GCA_039584455.1 Gemmatimonadota bacterium | reverse complement strand
CCTGCTGGGCGACGAGCGGCACGCCCAGGAGAGATGCCGCTAGCAGGGCAACGGCGCGGCTCATGGTGATGCGAGCTTCTTCTCCAGGTGCGTGAGCATGTCGGCCGTCATCGCCTCGAGATCGTACGATGGCGTCCAACCCCACTCCTCCCGTGCGGCGCTGTCGTTGATCGAGTTGGGCCAGGAATTGGCGATGGACTGGCGCACAGGGTCCACCGAGTAGCTCAGAGTGAATCCGGGAATGTGCTCGCGGATCACCCCGGCGAGCTCCTCCGGCGTGAAGTTCATGGCCGTGACGTTGAACGCGTTGCGGTGGGTCAGGCGTCCGGGGTCGGCTTCCATGACCTCGATGGCCGCCTTGATCGCGTCCGGCATGTACATCATGTCGAGCTGCGTGTCCCCCTGGAGGAAGCAGGCATACCGTTGGTGCTTGACCGCCTCGTAGAAGATCTCCACGGCATAGTCGGTCGTGCCCCCTCCCGGCGGCGTCACGTGAGAGATGAGTCCTGGATAGCGTACGCCGCGGGCGTCGACGCCGAAACGGGAGTGGTAGTAGTCGCACAGCAGCTCACCGGCCACCTTGGTGACGCCGTACATCGTCGTCGGGCGTTGCATTGTGTCCTGCGGCGTGTCGTCTACCGGCGTGCCAGGCCCGAACGCGCCGATCGAGCTCGGCACGAACACGGCGCAGCGATTCTCCCGTGCCACTTCGAGCACGCGGTACAAGCCGCCCATGTTGACGGTCCAGGCCACGTGCGGTCGCTCCTCGGCCACGGCTGAGAGCAGCGCCGCCAGGTGATAGATCGAATCGATGTCGTAGCGCCGCACGGCCTCGCGGATTTGCTCCTGGTTGGTGCAGTCGACGTGCTGGAAGGGGCCGTCGTGGTTGCGCGCCGAGGTAGGGGGCATGCGGATGTCTGACGCCACGACGTGCTCGACCCCATACCGCTCCCGCAACGCGGGCACGAGTTCCGATCCGATCTGTCCCAAGGCTCCGGTGACCAGGATTCGCTCCACTGTCCCTCCCTAAGGCAGTAGCTTCCGCTCTTTCGCCGCGCGTTCGAGCTCCTCGTGAAACGCGGGCGCCGCGATTTCGATGAGTGCCTCGGCACGCTCGCGTAGGTTCTTGCCGAACAGATTCGCCACGCCGTGCTCGGTAACAACGTAGTGAACGTCTGCGCGGCTGGTAACCACCCCGGCACCCTGCTTGAGGAACGGCACGATGCGGGACATCTCGCCGCCCTTGGCGGTGGAAGGCAAGGCAATGATGGGTCGGCCGCCCTTGGAGTGTGCCGCGCCGCGAATGAAGTCGACTTGGCCGCCGAACCCCGAGTAAATGAACGGGCCGATCGAGTCGGAGCAGATCTGGCCGGTGAGATCGACCTCGATGGCGGAGTTCACCGCCACCATGTTGTCGTTCCGGCTCACGACCGCTGGGTCGTTCACGTGACTGACGGGATGGGCCTCGATGAACGGGTTGTTGTCCAGGTAGTCGTACAGATCGTCGCTTCCGAGCGCGAACGTGATGATGACCTTCCCTGGGTGGAGGTTCTTGCGCGCGCCGGTCACGACACCCCGCTGGATCGCGCGCATACCTCCATCGGAGATCATCTCGGTGTGGATCCCCAGGTCCAGGTCACCCTCCATGGCCTCGTACACCGAATCGGGTATCCCGCCGATGCCCATCTGCAATGTGGCGCCGGGGGTGATCAGGCCGAGCACGTGGGCGGCAATGGCCTTCTCCACGTCGGTGGCCGGCTTGGGCGTGAGCGTCGGCAGCGGTTCGGTGTACTCCGCGATCGAGTCCACCCGATTGACGTGCAGGAAGGTGTCGCCCAGCACGCGGGGCATCTTCTCGTTCACTTGGGCAATGACCGTCTTGGCCATCTGGCACGCCGCCACCGAGGCCAGCGTCTCCACGCCGAGGCTCATGAAGCCGTGCTCGTCGGGCGGAGATGTCTGGACGATCGTCACGTCGAGCGGCACGATCCCCTCTTTGAAGAGTCGGGGGATCTGGTGCAGGAAGATCGGCACGTAGTCCGCGCGGCCGTCGTTCACCGCCTTGCGATCGGCCGGTCCCACGAACAGGGAGTTGTGCCGGAAGTGCCCTTCCATGCCGGGGGCCGACAAAGGATCCTCCCCGATCAGCAGCACGTGGTTGAGCTGCACGTCCTGTAGCTCATCGCGTCGATCAGCCAGTGCGCGTACCAGCGCCTGTGGAATCGCGGCGTTCCCCGCGTAGTACACGCGGTCGCCGCTCCGAACGCGTGCGACCGCCTCGGCCGGGGTTTGCAGCTTGGACTTGTAGTCGTCGTGCCAGTTCATGACGCTCGCCCTCCCGCCAGCAGCTGGTCGAGCGGCGTGGCACTGACCTTCATCGCCGCGGCGAGCTCCTCGTGTACCGGCGTGCCTTCGTACATGTAGACGCCGGCGGCGAGCCAGGGATCCTCCCGTAAGGCGCTCTCCACGCCATGCTCTATCACCGCCCCGAGGTGGGCGACGACGGCGTCGGAGAGCGCTCGGGACGCCGTGCGGGCAATGTTGGCCGTCATGTTCGGGACGCAGTAGTGCACCACGTCATGCACGATGTAGGTGGGATCGTCCAGTGTGGTGGGGCGACTCGTTTCGGAACAGCCGCCCTGATCGATCGAGACATCGATGATCACGCTGCCAGGGCGCATCGTCTTTACCATCTGCTCGGTGATCAGATACGGCGTCCGCGCACCGGGAATGAGGATCGCGCCGATCACGACGTCGGCGATCGCGGTGTACTGCTCCAGTCGCTCCGGGGTGGCTACCTGCGTGACGATTTGGACTCCCAGTTCCCGGTTGAGGGTGCGTAGCTTCTCCAGGTCGTCATCCAGCACGATCACGTGAGCGCCGATGGCCCGGGCGCGGCGAGCCGCCATGCGTCCCACCGTCCCCGCGCCCAGAATGATGATTGTCGGTGGTGCGATCCCGGGAACCGCTCCCAAGAGGATGCCGCGCCCGCCTCCCTCGTTCTGCAGGTAGTGGGCCGCGGTGTAAACCGCCATCTGTCCGGCCATCTCGCTGAACGGTGTAAGGAGCGGCCGTCGACCGTGTGGGTCCTCGATGAGCTCGTACCCGATGATGGTCATCTTCAACTTCTGTAGCCGATCGATTACGGAACGGGAGGCCACCGTCAGGTGGTGGAACGCCCCGATCACCGATCCCGGCTTCAGGTAGTCGAGGTCATCGCTCGACAGGATCCCGACGCGCGCCACGAGATCGGCGCGCTTGTAGGCCTCCTCGCTCGAGTAGACGATCTGTGATCCCGCCTCCTCGTATTCACGGTCGGTAAAGAGTGCCTCGAGCCCGGCAGCTTCTTCCACGACCACCGTGTGGCCGCGCCGCGTGAGCTGCTTGGCGCCGTAGGGGGTGAGGGCCACGCGATGCTCGTGGCGATGGATCTCACGGGGGACACCGATGATCATCGTGGTGCTCTCCTTACGTACTCACCCACACGGGTACTTGACCTGTGCGGGTGCTGGGACCGAAGTTGAGCCCGCGCGACACGGGTCGCGGGGGGCTGTTGATGCGAGCTGTCACGTTCAACTTCTCGATTCCTCGTTACGTCCTGGGACTAACACTGGGCGGCATCACCGACAGTGCCGTGTTCGGCCGGCCGAGTGGCGTGCGCCTGTCGGACGTGCTGGCTCCCGAGCTCCCGCGATGCTCCGGACGGGCGCGGCAGCCTATCGGCCGCCGGTGGGACCGGAGGTGTATGCCGGGGGCGGTTTCTCCCTGATCTACGACTGCGTGGGGAACCGGCAGACCCTCGACCAGGCACTGCGCTTCGCGGCCCCGCGCGGCCGGCTGGTGCTGCTCGGCTGTGCGGGGGCACGCAAGCTGGACCTCACGATGGTATGGGCCCACGAAGTGGGGATTCAAGGAGTTCTGGGGTACGGCCGGGAGCGGTGGGAAGGCGAAACGCTTCACACCTTCGAATTGACGCAGCGTTTGCTGCTGGCCACCGACGCACGGGTGGCCGATCTGGTTACCCACACCTACCCCCTGCACCAATACCGCCGCGCCCTTGGTGCCGCCCGCCATCGGGGCCAGAGCGGCGCGGTGAAGGTGCTCCTCACGCCGTAGCTGCGGACCTCGCTTCCCGGTACGCTTCGACGCCGTAGTCGAACGCAGCCTCGTTCAGCTCGAGCAGCGCACAGTCCTTCTTCAGGGCGTCGCGCATCGTGGCCACGAAGCTCTCCCTGGGGAACAGCTCGGTGGCTGCCTGGAGCGCGCCCAGCGCCACCACGTTCTTTACCATGGTCTTGCCCAGTTGCGCCGCGATCTGCGTGCAGGGAATCCCCGTCATCTGCACACTCGGGTCCAGCTCGGGGGGTTGCGGTACGATTGAGCTATCGTAGATGACGATCCCGCCGGGCTGGACGAGCGGTCCGAATTTCTCGAGGCTGGGCGGGTTGAACGCCACGAGCACGTGCGGCGAGGGCGACGCCGGCGACAATACTTCCCGAGTGGCGACGTGCACGTCGGCATAGGATGTCCCGCCGCGGGACTCCGGACCGTAGCTCGGAATGTGGGTCGCGTCGAAGCCCTCGTTGATGGCCGTGCGTACGGTGAGCACTGCGATCGTCTGCGCACCGTCGCCGCCGGCGCCCGCAAACTTGATCGCGATGTCGTCCTCGTGAACGTGGGACGGGAAGCCCGTGCCGAAACGCTGGGGCGGCTCCGCCGCGCCGCCGATCGTGCGCGCGATCTCGTCGGGATCGAAGCTAGGCGTGCCCGGGTCGAACCACGGCTCCACGTCTTCGTCCTTCTTCACGCCCAGCGGGAACACCGGCACCATCTCCTCCTTGACCCACTGCTCCGCCTCGGAAGGCGTGACGTGGAGATGGGTCGGGCACTCGGAGAGCACCTCGACGAACGACAGCCCCCGGTTCTCGACCTGCAGCCGCAGCGCCTTCTTGATGGCCTTCTTGGCCCGGGTGCGCTGCTTGTTGTCGTACAGGGCGACGCGCTCCACGTAGATCGGGGCGTCCATCTGTGCCACGGTCTCGGCCATGCGCATCGGCTCGCCGGTGATCCGGCCACGTCCCATGGGTGTCGTGGTGGTCCGCTGGTTTCGCAGTGTGGTCGGGGCCATCTGCCCGCCGGTCATACCGTAGATGGCGTTGTTCACAAAGATGAAGGTCATGGGCAGACCCATCGACGTCGCCTGCATGATCTCGGCGAGACCGATGGAGGCCAGGTCTCCGTCTCCCTGGTAGCAGACCACGATCGAGTCGGGGTTCGCCACCTTGTGGCCCAGCCCCACGGCCGGCGCCCGGCCGTGTGCGGCCTGCGCATTTCCCACGTCGAGGTAGTAGTACATGAAGACGGCGCATCCCACCGGCGAAATGGCAACGGTGCGATCCTGCACGCCCAACTCGTCGAGCGACTCGGCGAGGTACTTGTGGATCAGACCGTGGCCGCACCCCGGGCAGTAGTGCGTGGTGAGACCCTTGAGTCCGTCTTGGGCGTGGCGCTCGAAGCGTCCGTAGAACACGCTATCCATGATCCGCCTCCGCGAGGCCGGCGATGTGATCGACAATCTCTCGCTGTTGGGGAAGCACCCCGCCGAAGTGCTGCACCCGGTGAATCGTTGGAGGAGAGGTGACGCCGGCGTGGCTCAGCGCCAGCCGGACCTCGTCTTCCAGCTGGCCGGCGCCGGCCTCCACCACGATCAGGCCGCGCTTGCCCTCGAGCAACGGCAGCAGCGCGTCGATCGGGAAGGGCCAGAGGGTGACGGGTCGGAACAGGCCGATCTTGAGGCCCCGCTCGCGTAGCGCCTGTACCGACCCCTTGGCCATGCGGGCCGGGGTGTTGCACGCGACGACGAGCCACTCCGCGTCATCACACTGAAAGTTCTCCGAGCGCTGCTCCCGCTCCGTCATGCGCCGGTACTTGTCGTTGAGATGGACGTTGTGTGCTTCGAGCTCTGGCTCGTTCAGCCAGATCGACGTGTGCAGGTTGCCCCGGTGCGACGCGTCGCCGTACACGGCCCATGACGGGAGGCCCGGCCGCACGAGATGCTCGGGGAGCGTGACCCGGCCGGTCACCTGTCCGAGGTACCCGTCACCGACCACGATCACGGGATTGCGGTACTCGAAGGCGAGGTTGAACGCCTGCATCGTGAGGTCCAACATCTCCTGCGGATTGGAGGGAGCGAGGACCAGCGCATGCGTGTTGCCGTGCCCCAACCCGCGGCACACCAGCTTGATGTCCCCCTGCTCGGGTCCGATGTTGCCTAGGCCCGGTCCCCCGCGCATCACGTTGATGAACACGCCGGGGATTTCCGCGCCGATCATATAGGAGATCCCTTCCAGCATGAGGCTGAAGCCCGGCGACGAGGTGAAGGTCATGCACCGCAGTCCGGCGCCACCGCAGCCGTACATCATGCTGGCTGTCGCCACCTCGCTCACCGCCTGCACGAAGATGCCCTTCAGCTGAGGCAGCAACTTTGCCATCAGCTCCGCGCCCTCCGTCGACGGCGTGATGGGATAGCCGAAGAAGTGCCGGCAGCCCGCCATCAGGGCTCCGATGGCGGCAGCGTGGTTACCCTTGAGGACCAGCGGCTCGAGCGCCGGCATTGGCACGCGCTCGTCGGGGATCGCTGCGGGCTCCTCCCCCGTCGTCTCGCGGGGACCGAAGAAGGAGAACGGATCGCTCACCACCATGTCGACCCCCTCGGCTTCCGGGGGGGTGGCCATGAGCCCGTACGGCTCGGGGCACGCGCTGTAACACAGCCCGCAGCCGTTGCACACCTCCAGGTCCACGGTGATCGGCGTGAACCCCGTCATCGGGTCGATCTCCGTTCCCATCTCGATGCAGTGCTTGGGGCACGCGTCGATACAGCGCCCGCACGCCTTGCACATCTGCGGGAAGAGGAACGGCTTGGGTCTGATCTTGGTCTTGGTCGTCACCATGTCGTAATCCTAGTCTCGAACCCGATGTGGTGCCTCCGTCAAACCTAGCCGACTGGCACAGTAAGTCTCAAACAGCCGGAGCGCCCGATCCGCAGTGCGGAACATCGGCACGCCGTCGTCCTCTAGCTGGGCTGCCATTGCATCGTAGTGCGCTCCCCCGTCCACCACGGCGACCCATGCCTTGTCGCTCTCCCGGAAGCGCACGGCCAAGCGGCTGGCAATCGATCGCGCATCGCGCACGTCCTCTGTATGGTCGCCCGCGCAGGGGAGGGTGTGCAGTGCACCGGTCAGCGGCACACATCCCACAACGGCGACGTCGACCTGGCCGTCGTCGAGCACGGCCCGGACGGCCGTCTCGTACGGCTCGTCGTCCATAATGGGCGTGAGATCGAGGGGATTGCCGACTTCCACGACGGCCGCGAGCCGGCGGCTCTCGAGCAGGTGCGCCAGCCGGGTGGAGGTCGCCTCGGCGAAGGACGCGAGGCGGAAGCGGCCGAGACTGTCCGCAATGGCCACGCACTCGAAGCCCGCATTGGACACCGCACCCAGCCGCCAGCCGTTCACTCGCTTGTCACGCAGCATCGTGCACAGCCTGATCAGGTCCTCGAAGTCGGCGAGGGAGTCGGCGATCACGACCCCCGCGGCATCGGCTAGCTCGCGGGTCACCGCGTAGTCGCCGGCGATCGCCGCAGTGTGGGACGCAGAGGCGAGCGCACCGGCTGGCGTGCGGCCACCGCGATACAGCACAACGCTACGCCCCGTCGCCGTGATCTCGGCGGCCGCCTCCAGCCAGCGCCGTCCGTCCAACGGTCGAAATCCCTCCACATAGAAGGCGAACACCTCGACGTCCGCGTCGTCCTTGAGGTAGGTGAGGTAGTCGCCGACCGTGAGGTCGGTCTGGTTGCCCACCGATACGACGTATCGCGGATTCAGACGGGCGAGCTTGCTCGACTTTGCCACGGCGAGGGCGCCGCTCTGCGAGATGATCGCCACCGGCCCGGGAGAGCCCGTGGGCCACGGCAGCTTGTACTTGGGGATGAACATCGTGTCGTAGCGCCCCGGGACCGAGCGCACCCCGAGACAGTTCCCGCCGTTGAGGACGGGGCCCTGCCAGTCGGTTTCCCGTGCCGTCCCCAGGGTGTCGCGCATGCGCCGCTCGAGGTCCTCGCTGCCGACCCGCTCCCCCAGCCCCCCCGGAATCACGATCACGCTCTCTGCGGCGCGGTGCCGAACGATCTCCTCGAGGGTGTGGGGCGTTTGTGCGGCGGCGACGCCGAGCACCAGCAGATCGGCAGGCTCGGGCAGCGCCGCAACCTCGGGGACGCAGCGCACGCCGTCGATGTCATCGGTGCCGGGCTTCACCACAGTGAGGCGCTCCGAGGGAAAGCCCTCTCGCAGCAGGTTCTGCAGGATGATGCGGCCCGGGTTCATTGCATCGGACACCCCGATGAGCGCGATGCGTTGGGGCTCGAGCAGCGAGCGCAACTTGTGGATCGGCCGCTCCGGCTGCCCGGCGGTCGGGTCGCGCAGCGTGGCCAGCACGTCGAGGGCCGTGGGGCCGCGCTCGGTCACCACCAGCGGGTTGATCTCGAATTCGCGGAGCGAGGCGGCCGCGGGGCCCGCGCCGAAGTCGAGGAGTCGTGCGACGAGGTCGGCCAGGTCGGCCGGGGACAGCCGCCTCGGTCCGCCCCGGACCTCCCCCGTGACGAGCCTCGGGATGGCCTTGCGCCCGAGCAGCTCGGCGATGCGTTCGGGTCGGGTGAGTCCCGGTGCGAGGATGGCGGCGCCCCGCCCCCCACCCAGCTCCCGCGAGAGGAACTCGGTGAGCACGCCACCGGGTCCGAGGGTCACCACCGGTCCGAAGTCGTCCGTCCAGCGGAGGCCGAGCAAGAGCTGAGCGCCCGGGGCGTCGCTGTGCGGTACGAACTCGTGCACCGTGTATCCAGTCACCGGCGTCGGCGCGACGCGGGTCGCCATCTCACGGATGGCGCGCTCGACTGCCCCCCGTTCGTTGGGCACCACGACCACGCCGCCCACGTCGCTCCTATGCAGGATTTGCTCCGAGGCGACCTTCACCACGAGTCGGTTCGACGGCAGGTCGGCGAGATCTGCGTCGGTGAGGTCGGCGAGGCCGCGGAGATGTAGGCAGGCGGGGACGGCGACGCCGAGCGCCCGAACCAGAGCGAGGGCCTCTGGATCGTGCAGGGTGGTTCGACCGTCGGCGCGGGCGCGCGCGATGACCTCTGCGGCGCCGCCATCTATGACCGCACGCACCAA
>JBDGXT010000308.1:0-2516 GCA_039584455.1 Gemmatimonadota bacterium | reverse complement strand
GGTGGGCATCTCGTACGACCGGGGGGACAACTGGCGCTTCGTGGAGAACCTCCCCCTGGCACAGTTCTACCACATCAACGTGGACATGGATACGCCGTTCAAGGTGTACGGCGGCCTGCAGGACAACGGCTCGTGGTTCGGGCCGAGCGCCGTGTGGCACGGTGGCGGCATTCGGAACTACTACTGGACCCGGGTCGGCGGCGGCGACGGCTTCGGCACCATGATCGACTTCGGTGATCCGCGCTACGGCTACAGCATGTCACAGCAGGGGAACCTGCGGCGGTTCGACAAGGTGACCGGCGAGCGCAAGGACATCAAACCGATACACCCACAGAGGACCGAGCTGCGGTTCCACTGGAACGCCGCCATCAACGTGGACCCATTCGACTCCACCGTCGTCTATTTCGGGAGCCAGTTCGTCCACCGCACGATGGACGGTGGGAGGACGTGGCAGATCATCTCGCCCGACCTCACGACCAACGACCCCGAGAAGCAGCGCGCCGACGAGAGTGGCGGCCTCACGCGCGACGCCACCGGCGCGGAGAACCACACGACCATCATCACCATCGCGCCGAGTCCGATGGAACGGGGCGTGATCTGGGTGGGCACCGACGACGGCAACGTGCAGGTGACGCGCAATGGCGGCGCCGAGTGGACCAACGTGGTGGGCCGCATCCGGGGCGTTCCCGACAACACGTGGGTGCCGCACATCGAGCCGTCCAAGTTCGACGCCGGCACCGCCTTCGTCGTGTTCGAAGACCACCGCCGGGGCAACTGGACGACCTACGTGTACCGCACGACCGACTACGGCCGCAACTGGCGCAACATAGCCACCGAGGAGATCGACGGTTTCGTCCATGTGATCGAGCAGGACCCGGTCGTGGCGAACCTGCTGTACCTGGGCACCGAGTTCGGGATGTACGTCAGCCTCAACGGTGGGCAGAGCTGGTTCAAGTGGACGGAGGGGCTGCCCACCACGCCGGTGCGCGCGCTGATCGTCCACCCGAGGGACCACGATCTCGTGATCGGCACCCACGGCCGCGGCGCCTACGTGCTGGACGACGTGCGGCCGCTGCGCGCGTTGGCCCGGGGTACCGCCGGGGCATCCCCACTACACCTGTTCGATCCGCCTGCGGCCATTCAGTACCGCAGGGCCGACGCCGTGGGGTACCGCTCGACGGGACACGCCATGTTCAGCGGCACGAACCGGCCGTATGGGGCGCTGCTGAGCTACTGGGTCGGGGCCGGCGACGCCGAGGCGGCGGAGATCGAGATCCTGGACGGCGACGGTACGGTCATCCGGTCGATGGAGGGACCCGTCAAGCCCGGAATCAACCGCGCGGCTTGGGACCTCACCCGTACCGGCCCCGAGGTCCCGACCCCGACGGGCACTCGGACGTCCGACGGGCCTTTGGTGCTCCCCGGGAGCTATGCCGTGCGCATCACCGTCGGCGACGCGGTAACCACCGGCACGGTGGAGGTCCTTCCAGATCCACGGATCACCGTCCCACAGCGCGATCGCGAGGCCAAGTACGCGATGCTGCTGCGGGCGCAGCGGCAGATCGAGCTGGTGACCGAAGTGGTCGTGCGCCTGCGGGACACAGAAGAGGCGATCGATGCGGTGCTCGAGCGCGCCACCTCGCTGGATGACAGCACGGCGCAGGCACTGACGCAATCCGGTGACGCATTGAAGGAACGGCTCGATGAAGTGTCGCAGTCGTTCATGGAACCGCCCAGTGGTCAGGGCATCTTCTCCGGCCCACCGACGACCTTCGATAGGCTGCGGCGCGCGGGCTTCTCCCTCGGATCCTCATGGGATGCGCCGACCGAGGCCCAGACCATCATGCTGGAGCGGGCAGAGGCGGCACTCGACACGGCCCTGGAGGAGTTGAACCTCGTGTTCGCCGAGGACGTAGCGGCGTTCCGGGCGCAGGCCCAGGCCGCCGACCTGGCCCTCATCCCGGAGTACGACGAGCTGTCCATCGAGCGGGGGCGGCTCAGGTAGGCTGCGCCTCGGTAGCAGAGCGCGAGGGGGATGGTAGCGGTCAGCCACCATCCCCCTCGACGTGTCACCGCGCGATTCGCCGGCGCAGGCGGCTAGCCGGCCGTCCCCTTCTGGAGCAGCAGCAGGCCGAACCAGCTCCGCTCGTCGGTGAACACCTCGCGCACAGCCAGGCCCAGCGTGGCCAGGTACTGCGTCAGATCGGCCAACACGAACTTGCGGCTGATCTCGACCATCACCATCTCGCCCGCCCCGATGTCCACGCTCAAGTCGAGCGGCTCGATCCGCACCGTCTGCGCCTCGTTGAAGCGCACGAAGATCTCGACCCGCTGCCAATCTTCGTCGTAGCGCGCCACGTGCTCCACCTGGGCCAGGTCTACTCCGGCGCCCAGCTCGCGGTTCATGCGGGTGAACAGGTTGGTGGTGAAGGTCGCCGTGACCCCGGCCGCGTCGTTGTAGGCTGCTTCCAGGACGGCCTTGTCCTTCACCAGGTCGGCGCCGAGCAGGAAGTAGT
>JBDGXT010000047.1:0-18196 GCA_039584455.1 Gemmatimonadota bacterium | reverse complement strand
GCTCCGGTGTCCAACATGACGAGCGCCTACGGCGGCATTCGCTATGGCTCGGGGATGAGCCGGATGTTCCAGTACGAGCGCACGCAGTCGCGCATCGGTGCCACCCTGTGGGAAGCACCGCAGCGGTACGTGGAGAACTCACCGATCTTCTGGGCCGACAAGGTCGAGACCCCGCTGCTCATGATGCACAACGACCGTGACCACGCGGTGCCCTTCACCCAGGGGATCGAGATGTTCGTGGCGCTGCGGCGCCTGGGCAAGCCGGCCTGGCTGGTCAACTACACCGGTGAGCTCCACTGGCCCACGGATTTTGCCGAGAAGCGGGACTGGAACATCCGGATGCAGCAGTACTTCGACCACTACCTCAGGGGCGCGCCGGCTCCCGTCTGGCTGGCACAGGGCATTCCGGCGATCGAGAAGGAGCGTACGCTGGGGCTGGAGTTGGTGGAGGAACGGGTCGTGCCATGAGCGGGTGAGGGGCGAGATGTCGTGCTTGGGTGCACCGGACCGACGCACTGCCCTGCGAGAGCGTGAGCGCCCCCGGCCGCGCTGACCGAGGGCGCTCTGGTCGCTCCCTGGCTAGAAGCCAGGCAGGTTGCCCGTAAGGCTCTTGGCGATCAGGTCCACTCCGTCCGGGACGTGAACCACGAAGTTGACCCGCACCGCGCCGCGCCCCCCGTCCCACACGGTCATGTTCCCGCCCTCACCCGGCTCGCACGCGTTGGGCGCGTGCCCTGGCACGTCGGGGTACACGGCGCAGATCGTAACGCCGGACGGGTGCGGCACGACGTCGATGCTCACGTCATCCACCGCGTCGGCTCTGCCGATCTTGGTGGCCGCGATCACCACCTCGGTTCCGGCGGTCCGCACCCCGCGGATGTCCCCGAAGAGGCTCTTGATCTCGACGTGCTGTCCCGCGGCGACCTGACCACGCCACTCCCAGGTGACGCGCACTTCAGCATTCGTACCACGCGGGGGTCGCCACCCCGGCCAGTCCGGCCCGTTGATCTCGACATCACCGCAACCCGTCCCCAGCGCCAGCACGAGGGCGATTCCGCCCAAGGTCAGTGCCCGTTTCATGTTAACCTCCTCGTAACAGGTCCTCGTTTGCCACTGGTTCGCAGCCGTCCTACCTTTGCGGCAGGATAGGTGGACCGCGTCTCCGCACTGTCTCCCTGCCGTCTCCCAGGAGGGTCCCGCCACAGATGATCGAGTTCCGAGCGCTCGGTTCGGCTCAACTCGTGGGCCCCGAAGGCGCCGACCCCCAGGCCGTGCTGGCCCGACCGAAACTGCTCGGCCTGCTCGCGGTCCTGAGCGCGGGGGCCGGCCGAGGCTTCCACCGACGTGACTCCCTGATCGGATGCTTCTGGCCGGAGCTGAGCCAGGAGCGGGCGCGGAGCGCCGTGCGCCAGTCGCTCTACCGCCTGCGGCAGTTCCTGGGTGACGCGGTCGTGGTGACGCGGGGCGACGATGAGGTGGCGCTTTCGGACGAGGAGTTCTGGTCCGACGTCGCGGCGTTCGAAGACGCGCTGGCCCACGGCGATCGAGCAGCGGCATTGGAGCTGTACCGTGGGGATCTGCTCGAGGGGCTGTACGTGCCCGATGCCCCGGAGTTCGAGCGCTGGCTCGACGAGCGGCGCAAGGACCTCAGGCAACGGGCATCGGCGGCAGCGTGGGAGTTGGCCGACCAGGAGGCGGGGCGGCGGCGCACCGTCGAGGCGGGCCGCTGGAGTCGACACGCGAGGAACCTGGCGCCGCTGGACGAACGCCTACTGCGGCGCGTCATCAAGCTGCTGGACGGGCTGGGTGATCGAGCGGGCGCGGTTCGCGAGTACGAGACATTCGTCCGGCGAATGGCAATAGAGCTCGAGCTCGAGCCTTCACCGGAGACCAGAGCCCTCATCGAAAGCGTCCGAAAGCGGAGCGAGCCCGTCTCCGCGGAGGCGCCGCATTCGACTCCGGCGGCGGTCTCGGCCGCGTCAGCGGCCCCACCACACCTCACCGACGCGTTTGCGGATCGGTATCGCCTCGGTCCACAGATCGGCTCCGGGGGAATGGCTACCGTGTATCGGGCGCGCGATCTCCGTCACGATCGTGATGTCGCGGTGAAGGTCATGCATCCCGACCTGTCGGCGCACACGGCGGCGGACCGCTTTCTGCGCGAGATCAAGATCGCCGCGAACCTGAGCCATCCCCACATCGTACCGGTGTACGACTCAGGATCCGTCGAGGGCCAGCTCTACTTCGTCATGCCGCTCATCCAGGGCGAGTCCCTCAGGGGTCGGCTGGCGCGGCAAGGACAGCTTCCGCTCGACGACGCCCTGAGGTATGCACGCGACGTGGCCGAGGCGTTGGCCTACGCGCATGGCCAGGATGTGGTGCATCGTGACGTGAAGCCCGAAAATATCCTGCTGGCGGGCAGTAACGCGCTCGTCGCGGACTTCGGCATCGCGCGTGCCGTCAGCGCGGCGGGTGACGCTCCACTCACCCGCGCGGGGATGGTAGTCGGCACGCCAGTCTACATGAGCCCGGAACAGGCGTCCGGAAGCGGCGAGGTCGACCAGCGGAACGACCTGTACAGCCTCGGGTGCGTCTTGTACGAGATGTTGGCAGGGCGGCCGCCCTTCACCGGGGAGAGCCCGCAGGCGCTTCTCTCAGCCCACGTCCTGGAGCAACCGCAGCCGCTGACTGAGCTTCGGCCGAACCTGCCGGTGCGGCTCTCGCAGGCAGTCATGCGCTGCCTCGAGAAGACCGCGGCGGATCGCTGGCAGACGGCGGATGAGCTGCTGGCTGAGCTCGAGGCCGTTGCCACGCCAAGCGGGGGCGTTACACCGACCGGAGCACGACCAGCGACATCGCGCAGGGCCATCGCGGTCGCGACAGGGGGCGCGGTCATCATTGCCGCTGCGATTGCCTCGTTTGCGGTGCGAGGCGGCGGCGGCGGAGGCGTAGCTGCGCGTCACACCCAAATCACGTTCAGTGGGAACGTGACCCAAACGGAGATCTCACCGAACGGCGAGCTGCTGGCGTATGTGGAGCAGGGCGACCCGAGTCGGCTGTTCGTGAAGGACTTGACGGGCGGGACGGTCATCGAGACCGCTGCCGTCGGGGTCGTCGGGTCCCTCCGGTGGTCGCCCGATGGCGCTTCGCTGCTGTTTGCAGGTTTTGACAGCACTGGCCGAAACGTGACCGTGACATACCCCAGGCTGGGCGGTCCACCACGACAGCTTCGCGGTGTGGCCGCGTACGCCGTCTGGGCACCCGATGGGTCGCAGGTGGCTCACTGGTGGCAGGGAGCATTCGATGGCACCAACCCGGTGAGGTTCACCACTCTCGCCACGCATGACACCGGCTCGGTGCAGACGCCCGACTCCATCGGAGCCTTCCTGTACTCAGGTGACTGGTCTCCTAGCGGCAGGTTCATTGCCCTGGCGTCCAGGGTGGAGTCGCCGCCAGGCCACCACCTGTGGACGGCGGCGGTGGATGGTTCGGGCTGGCAGCGACTGGTGCAGGACACGGTGATGTTGGCCGGGCCGCGCTGGTCATCGTCGGGGGATGCGGTCTACTACCTGCGCGGCGATGAGCTGCGGAAGGTGCGTATCGCGTCCGACGGACGGGCCCGAGGCACTCCCGAGGTGCTGCAAGTCGGGCTGGACGCCGGTCACGGCCCTGGCAATCCCGGGTTGAGCCTCACGGAAGATGGCCGCACACTCGCGTTCACCAAGGTGCAGAGCCACTCAAACCTGTGGCTGGTGACGGCAAGCGAGCGAGGTGCCGTGCAGCTCACCCATGGTACGGCGCCGAAATCCACTCCTCGACCCTCCCCCGATGGGACGTGGATTGCGTATGTCCAGTTCGAGCGGGCGGAGGGCGATCTGTACGTGGTCCCCACCGACGGCGGGACGGCGAGGCGGGTGACGTCGGGCGTCGAGGCAGTGCCCGCTCCGGTTTGGTCTCCCGATGGAACGGCCCTGGCGTTCGGCGCCCGAAGAGGCGGCAAGGTAAAGGTGCGGACGGTTACGCTCGATGGGGGGGAGCTCCGCACCTTCGAGGCGACCGAGATGGGTGAAAACGGCCTCGCATGGGCACCGGGTAGGCGGATTGTGTACGCCCGACCCGGCGACCGGGATTACCACCGGTTGGATCCTGAGACCGAGGCGGAGGAGCCGCTCCTCGCCAGCGACTCGGTGGGCTGGGTGGGGGTGCCTTACTACTCCCCCAACGGTGAGCGGCTTGCCTTCTTCTGGAATCGAGTAGACCGGCGAGAGCCTCGCGGCATCTGGCTCGTTTCCCTGGAGGATTCCTCCCGAACCCTACTGTACCCCGGCCGAGCCGACCCGCTGGGATGGGCAGTGAACGGCCAATCCGTGTACGTGAGAGAGCGGGGCTCCAACGACATTCTCCTCGTCCCGGTTTCCGGCGGCGACGGCACGATCGTGGCCACGGTGCCGTTTGAGGGCGCCGACGTTTGTGCTCCCGTTGAGCGCGCCACCGGCCTGGCCCTACTCTGCAATGTCGTCGTGTCGGTTTCCGATGCCTGGGTGATCGAGAACTTCGATCCGGAGGTGCGGTAGGAGGCTTCGGGAGCGGCGCGGGCGGTGGTGCATCGTCGGAAGAGTAAGAAGGTTCCCGCAGCAAACCGGCGCTCCGAGGTTGGGTGAGCGTCAGCTACTCACTCATTGGATACGCCAGAGGTCGCGAATTGTCATGTTGCCACCGAAAGTGACCGCGCCCGGCGCGGGGCCGGGCGCTGCGGGTTGAGGGGCGGGATGCCGGAACATGACGACACTCTGCCGCCTCAACAGCATTCCTCAGTCATCCCACCAACTCCCGAGCTTCGTTGAGGTCAGCGACGAAGACATCGAGATCAGAGGCTGATGTGCGATAGTTGGTGATCGAGTCTAGAAGCGGATGCTGCTGCCGAGCCGGAACACGCGGCTCGCACTCTTGAGGCCCGGGAGGACCTGGTGCAGAGCGCGCTTGCTGCCAAAGCTGTCCAGCACGTCGTCCATACGGAACGACAGTGGCAGCTCCCGCATCAGTGCCACGGGTGCCGGCATGGCGTTGGGGCTCGAGCGGAGCTCCGCGGTGAGGTCGAGCGGCTCGAAGCGGGTTGCCGTCTCGGTGCTGAGGGCGGATGGCCTGGCCCTCCACTCGGTGCGCACCCGCGTTGGCTCCGCCCTCGCTGCGCAGCGACACCTGTGCCTCGGCCGGTGCCGTCCACACCGCAGCCGCCGCCAGGAGCCCTGCGGCAGTCGCGAGTCGGGTGCAGGAGCGTTTCACGTCGATCGAACCTCAATCCTCGGGGTCTCACCGTGGCACATCCCGTGGTGGGGTGCCGTGAGGCCAATCACGAGTTGATTGGTCGCACAAAGATCGGATACCCGCCGTGCCCTGGCAAGGTCCATCCAGCTGAGCATTAGCTGGCAGCCGCCTCGGGCTCGGCGGCCTGCTCCGGGGTCACGGCTCCGAAGCGGCGCTCGCGCAGGCGGAACTCGGAGAGCGCCATGGCCAGGTCGGCGCGGCGGAAGTCGGGCCACAGGACCCGGGTGAAGTAGAGCTCGGCGTACGCCAGCTCCCAGAGCAGGAAGTCGGACAGGCGCTGCTCGCCGGCGGTGCGGATGACGAGATCGGGCTCCGGGACGTTGCCGCAGACCTGGCGGTGCAACAGGTCCGGCGTAATGGCGTTGGGATCGAGCCGCCCCCGCTTCACCTTGCGCGCCAGCGCGTGTGTGGCCTCGGCGATGGCCCACCGGGCGCTGTAGTCGATGGCCAGCCGTAGGTGCAGGCGCCGCCCCCGCGCCGTCGACTGCTCGGTCTCTTCCAACTGGCCCAGGGCCGAGGCGGGAATCCGGTCGCGCCGGCCGATGTGGGTCACCCGCACGCCGTTCTCCAGCAGCTCGGCCCGCTCACGGCGGCAATACTCGCGTAGCAGCCAGAACAGCCGGCCCACCTCGGTGGCGGGGCGCTTCCAATTGTCGGCCGAGAAGGCGTACACGGTCAGTGTGGAGACGCCGAGGTCCGGCGCGCCCCGCACCACGTCCCGCAGGCTGTCGACCCCCGCGAGGTGGCCACGCCAGCGGGGCTTCCCCTGGCTGCGAGCCCACCGGCCGTTGCCGTCCATGATGATCCCAACGTGCATGCCGTTCATGTCCGCTCCAAGGCGTCGCGCGCTTCGCTCAGGATGGTCTCCATCTGTTCCAGGTATCCCTCGAGGGCCCGCCGCCCCTTCGTTGTGAGACGGTACTCCGTCTTCGGTTTCCGGTCCTCGAAGCCCTTGTTCACCTTGATGTAGCCTGCTTCCTCCAGCTTGCGGGCGTGGACGCTCAGGTTCCCGTCGCTGGTGCGCAGCACCTGCTTCAAATCGGCGAAGCTCATGCGCTCCTCCGCGGCGAGCGCCGAGACGATCCCCAGGCGGATCCGCTCGTGGATCAGCCGGTCGAGGGTCTCGGCGGTTGTGCTATCCGCCATGCCGCAGCACGATGTCGAGTCCCACCGCCACGTGCAGGCCGCCGAACCCGAGGGCTAGCAGGAGCAGCCCCCACTCGGGGCGGAACAGCGCCACGGCGCCCAGGATCAGGAAGAGGACCCCCATCCCGCGGATGGCCCGGACGGAGAGCGTGCCGCCGGCGGTCACCCCGGCTCCGTACAGCGCGAGCCAGGTGCCAGGCAGCAGGCTGGTCGTGCCCTGCTGTGCGAGCGCGAGGGTCAGAAGCCCCCCCGCCACCAGGGTGGGGGCCATCACCCACACCACCTTGCGGATCGCCCCCGTCCAGATGGGGACTTCCAGCCGCCGCGCCTTCGTGACGTTGAAGACCGTTGCGATGGGGACCGAGATGAGGGCAGTGGGGATCCAGATGCGGAGGTCGGCCCCCAGGTTGCCGCTCCAGGCGAGCCACGCCGCCACCAGCCCGACGGCGCCCACCGTGACGAGGCCCCATCCGGAGACGGCCGTGTAGGTTGACGCCGACTCCATGGTGCGGCGAATGAACGCCAGCGTCTCCTTCGCGTCTTGCTGCTCGTGCGTCGGAATCGACACGACTCCCCCCCGAGGCCGGAATGGGTAAAGGACTTTGCATGATAAAGTACGTTCCCGGAGGGGAGATGCAAGAGATCTGGCCGGCAGGCCCTCTCCGTCGAGGGAACAAGGGGCTTGAACGGCACGCGGGACCGAGGTTAGAATGCTGCCCGACCAATGCCGCTACTTAACCTCACCAAGGTCACGAAGCGCTTCAACGGCGTGACCGCTGTCGATTCCGCGAGCTTCACGGTCGACCGTGGGGAGGTCGTGGGGTTCCTGGGCCCCAATGGCGCCGGGAAATCCACCACGATGCGCCTGATCACCCAGTTCTACGAGCCCGATGAGGGCGAGATCCGGTTCGACGATGTACCGCTGGCCGAGGTCGGCCGCGACGCCAAGCGCCGGATCGGGTACCTCCCCGAGAGCAACCCGCTGTACGACGAGATGGCGGTGGCCGAGTACCTCGACTTCGTGGCCCGCCTGCGAGGCTTGGCCGGGCCCGCTGGCCGGGAGGGGCTGGAGGAGGCGATCGCGCGCACGGGAATCGCCGAGGTGTACTACCGCACCATCGGGGAGCTCTCCAAGGGGTACCGGCAGCGGGTTGGGCTGGCCCAGGCGATCCTCCACCGGCCCGACCTCCTGGTATTGGACGAGCCCACCGAGGGGCTGGACCCAAACCAGCGGGTGGAGATCCGGCGCCTGATCAGCGAGTTGGGGCGCGAGCGCACGGTCATGCTGTCCACGCACGTCCTCCCCGAGGTGCAGCACACCTGCACCCGGATCCTGGTGATCCACCAGGGGCGCCTTGCCGCCGACGGTCCGGTAGAGCAGCTCACGGCCCAGGCCGAGGGCGCGGTGCAGGTGATGGTCGAGGCGGTGGGCGAAGGGCTGGTCGAGGGGGTCAGGGCGCTGGCGGGGGTGCTGAGTGTGGAAGGGCCGCATCCACGTGGCGGTGACCGGATCGCGGTCACCCTCACCACGGACGGCTCGCGGGACGTGCGGCCCGACGTGTTCGCGTTGGCGCAGGAGCGGGGGTGGACGCTGTACGAGCTACATCAGGAGACCCGCAGTCTGGAAAACCTGTTCCGCCAGCTCACCGCAGGGTTGGGCGAGTGATCAACACGGTGTGGACCCTGGCGCGCCGCGAGCTGCGGTTCCTGTTCGATCACCCGACGGGCTACATCCTGGTGGTCGTGTTCCTGGGGTTCAACAACTTCCTCTTCTTCCGCACGGCCTATCTCCAGGACATGGCCTCGCTGCGGCCCATGCTGGGGCTCCTGCCGTGGATCCTGCTGTTCTTCGCACCCGCGGTCACGATGCGCACGCTATCGGAGGACGCGCGGTCCGGGATGCTCGAGGTAGTGCTAGCCCAGCCGATCACCGAGGTGGAGCTGGTCATCGGGAAGTACCTGGGCGCGCTCCTGTTCAGCTGCATTGCGTTGCTGCTCACGGTGACGATTCCCCTGGGGCTCTCGCTGGGCGCCGACCTCCAGGTGGGGGTGATGGCCGCTCAGTACGTGGGGGCCGGGCTTCTCGCCGCGGCATTCACAGCAGTAGGGCTGTGGGCCTCCAGCGTCACACCCAACCAGATCACCGCGTTCATCGTGGGTGTGACGGTGATGTTCCTGCTCATCCTCGCAGGGGCCGGACCGATGATCACCGGGCTGCCGCCGGACCTGGCCCAGTTCATCGCCGGCCTGGCTGTGCTGCCGCACTTCGAGAACATCGCCCGCGGTGTCATCGATCTGAGGGATGCGGTGTACTTCCTGTCGGTGGCGGCACTGTTCCTCGTGCTGGCGTACTACGGAGTGATGCGCCGCAAGCTCTCGCCCGCCCGCGCCACACGACGCCGGCTCCAACTCGGCACGGCGCTGCTCGCCGCGTTCGTCCTGGTGGTGAACCTGCTGGGCAGTCACATCGGGGGGCGTCTCGACCTCACGCCGGGCAAGGCCTATACCCTCTCTCCGGCCACGAGGGAGATTCTGGCCGACCTCGACGACCTCGTCACGATCAAGCTCTTCGTTACTCAGGAGCTGCCCGAGAACTTCGGGATCATCAAGCGCGATATCGGGGACCTGCTGGCTGACTTTCGATCGGCCGGAGGTGGCAACCTGCGCGTCGTGGAACTGGATCCCGCGGAGGACGAGAACGCGATGGCGGAGACGCGCGCCCTGGGAATCCCGCCCGTGCAGTTCAGTTCGGTGGGGGAGGCGCAGCTCCAGGTGCAGGAGGGCTACCTCGGCATGGCCGTGCAGTTTGCCGATGCGGCCGAGACGATTCCGGTCGTGACCCGCACCGAGGACCTGGAGTACCGCCTCGTCTCGTTCATCCGTACGCTCACGCGGCCCGAGCGCCAGGTCGTGGCGCTCGTGGAGGCGCGCGCCGATCCGGGTCAGGGCAACACCTATGGCGCCGTACGCCAGGAGCTGCAACGCACCTTCGATGTCCGTACGGTGCCGGCGGCCGATACCGCGCTGATTGCCGACGAGATCGGCGTGGTGGTGTTCGCGGGGGCACAGCCGCCGTTGGACAGCACGAGCCTCGATCGGTTCCGCGTCTATTTCGCACGCGGCGGCAGCGCCCTGATCCTGGCGAGCGGCATGCGGCTCCAGCCTCAGGGCTTCCAGGCCATGGCGCAGCCGTTGGCCTGGAATACCCTGCTCGAGCCGTTCGGCGTATCCGTCCGGTCCGACCTGGTGTACGATCTCGCCTCGAACGAAGCCGTGTCCATGCCGTCGCAGTTCGGGCGCGTGCTGGTCTCCTATCCATTCTGGATTCGCGCCCTCAGCACCAAGGCAGCCTCGGTGAACGCCGACCTGGAGGCGATGGTCCTCCCGTGGGCCAGCAGCATCGATACGACCGGGGCCACGGCAGGAACCGTTGTACCGCTGTTCGTCACGAGTCAGGCCGCGGGCGTCGAGGAGGGGCGCGCGTTCATCGCCCCGCAGCGCGAGTTTCCCCAGGATGACCTGAGCACCCGGCTGCTCGCTGCCCTGGTGAACCCCCTCGCCGCGGACAGTGGAGGTGACCCGTCCCTGGGACGTGTCGTGCTGGTGGGGAACGCCGAATTCGTCACCGACCGGTATGTGCAGAACACGCCCACGGGAATGCTCTTCGTGCTCAATGCGGTGGACTGGCTGGCGCAGGACGACGCACTCATTCAGATCCGCTCGAAGAACCGTCGTCCGCCGGCGCTCGTATTCGAGAGCGACACACTGCGCGACTTCGTGAAGATCCTGAACACGGTGGGCATTCCGCTACTGGTCATCGCATTCGCCGTGGCCTGGCTGTGGCGCCGCCGCCGCTGGACCCGCCAGAGCTACCGGCCGACGGGCGTTTCCGCATGACGCCCCGCCAGCTGCTGCACGTGGCGATCGCCCTCGCGGCAGCGCTGTTCCTGTGGGGGGTCGTGGCGATCCTTGGTGGAGGCCGGGACACCATCGAAGAACGGGAACTGCTGCCGATGCTGTTCGCTGGTGCAGTCGACACCATCGAGATCGCGAGTGGCGAGCAGACCGTGCGTCTCACACGGGAACCGGACGGCGGGTGGAGCGTGAATGGGTACGCCGCTTCGCCGGAGGCGGTGGACGAGCTGTTTCAGGCGGCCGCGAATCCGATGCGCGGCAGCCTCGTGGCCCGCAGCGCGTCGTCTCATGGGCGAATGGGGGTGGACTCAGTGGCCGGCAAGCGCCTGCGTGTTATCAGCGGCGGCGACACGTTGGCCCACCTCGTCGTCGGCAACCAGGGGCGCCAGTACGGCACCGCGTACGTGCGGCAAGCGGGCGACGAGCATGTGTACCAGATTCGTGGACCGCTGGGCACGTTGACGGAGCGCACGGTCACCGATTGGCGCGACAAGCGCATTGTCGTGCTGGACGCCGAGCAGATCGAGCGCGTGACGGTCGAGCGGGGGCGCCGCCGCTACACGCTCGCGCGGGCGGATAGCGTGTGGGGTTTCGCCGACGGGACAGCCGCGGACTCCGCGGAGGTAGCGAGGCTGCTGCGCGAGTACCGCACGATCTCGGCACAGGCCAGCGCCTTCGCGACACCCGCCGAGGCCGACTCCGCCGATTTTCGGCCTCCTGATCGGCGTCTCACCTTGCTCGCGGCGGGTAGCGATACGCTGGCCGCTCTGGTGTTCGACTCGACCGACGCGGGGTACTGGGTGCGGCACGCCGGGGGAGGTACCGTGTACCGCCTGCACGGCTGGAAGGTGGACGATCTCACACCGCACGACTCGACGTTGCGGCGGTAGCTCCACTCTCGGCCGGAGCCCTTCCCTCGCTGCGAGGCTCCCCACGCCCCTGGGCTGCCACCATCCGTGGAACACCCCTACTCCGCTTCTGCCGAGTCGGTGTCAGGTCGGCCGCTCCCCGCTCTCCCTCACCCCGCGTCCACCACCTCCCGCGCGCGCTCGAACACGGCGTACCACATCTCCCGCGTGAGGCGGCCCGTGTTGGTGTTCTGCCGGCTCGGGTGATACGAGGAGATCAACACCGTCCCGTCGCTCAGGCGCGCCTCCGCTCCGTGAGCGAACCCGGGTCGCTCGGCGGGTTTCAACCGCGCCGACCATCCCGATGCCCTGAGCCACTGTCGGTGGGCTACGTGGCCCAGCGTGAGCACCACCCGCACTCGCGCGAGCAGCCGCACTTCGGCCTCCAAGAACGGCTGGCACGCGTCGAGCTCGCCCTGCGTCGGGCGGTTGCCCGGTGGCGCGCAGCGCCCGGCGGCGGTGACGTAGCAGTGCAGCAGCCGCATCCCGTCGTCCTGACCCGTCGAGTGAGGCTGGCTCGCGAAGCCGAAGCGGTGCAGCGCTTCGTAGAGCCAGTCGCCGCTCGAGTCCCCCGTGAACACCCGGCCCGTTCGGTTGGCGCCGTGGGCGCCGGGGGCGAGCCCCACGACCAGCAGGTGGGCGTCGGGGTCACCGAAGCCGGGCACGGGGCGCCCCCAATACTTCCAATCCTGGTACGCGCGCTTCCGCTCCCGGGCCACCTGCTCGCGGTGCTCCACCAGCCGCGGGCAGGTGCGACACCGGGTGATGGCGTGGCTCAAGGCGGTAATGGTGGGGTACGCAGTCATCGTGGAGGTGCGTGGAAACTGCCGGTGTCGTGCTCGGCCCGCCAGGCTGGGGGGCGGACCCCGCGGGGCTTGCGTCGCGGGTGCCTTTTGCGTCAACTCCCAGGTGCTCGACGACCCGACCCTTGCAGCTGAGGACGACGTGAAGAGGACGCTGACCCTCCTGATCGCCACCGCGGTGGCCGCGACGCTCTACGGTGCGCCCGCTCTCGCCCAGGATCTCTCCGCGGAGGAGCAGGCGATTGCCGACTACATCGATGCTCACACGGAGGACGCCGTCGCGCTGCTCGAGCGGGTGGTGAACATCAATAGCGGGACCATGCACTTTGACGGCGTTCGCGAGGTCGGCGAGGTCTTCGACGGCGAGCTCGCGGCGCTCGGATTCCGCACGCGGTGGATCCCGATGGACAGCGTGAACCGGTCGGGGCACCTGTTTGCCGAGCAACGCGGCGGGCAGGGGCGCCGCATGCTGCTCATCGGCCACCTCGACACGGTGTTCGAGGAGGACAGCCCGTTCCAGCAGTTCGAGCGGATCGACGAGAACACCGCCAAGGGTCCGGGCGTGGCCGACATGAAGGGCGGAGACGTGGTGATTGTCTTGGCGCTCCAGGCCCTGCACGCGGTGGGCGCGCTGGAGAACACGAGCATCGCCGTCGTATTCACGGGTGATGAGGAGCACACCGGCCAGCCGCTGGAATACGGGCGGCGGGATCTGAACGAGGCGGGATTGCGCACCGACATTGCGCTGGGGTTCGAGGGCAACGTGGGCGGGGTCGGGAAGGCGACGGTCGCGCGGCGTGGCTTCACTGCATGGACGCTGCGGGTGACCGGTACGACCGCCCATTCGTCCCAGATCTTCCGGGAGGACCTGGGGAGCGGGGCCATCTTCGCGGCGGCCAGGATCCTCGAGGAGTTCCGTGACAAGCTCGAGGGCGAAGAGCATCTCACCTTCAGTCCCGGGCTCATCCTGGGCGGCAGCGACGTGGAGTTCGACGCGGAGCAGAGCCGGGGCAGCGCCTTCGGCAAGACCAACATCATCGCGGATACGGTGATCGTCTCCGGGGACCTGCGCACGCTCTCGGCGCTGCAGTTGGAGCGGGCCAAGGAGCGCATGGTGGATATCGCCGAGGAGACGCTGCCGCACACCGACGCGAGGCTCTCCTTCCGGGACACCTACCCCCCCATGGAGCCCTACCCTGAGAACTATGCCCTGATGGAGATCCTCTCCGAAGTGAACCGCGACCTAGGGTATGGAACGGTGACCGCCCTGGATCCGGGCCGGCGCGGAGCGGCCGACATCTCATTCGTGGCGGAGACGGTGGAGGCCGCACTCGCCGGGCTCGGGGTGATCGGGGACGGCGCACACACCGTGGACGAGACGGTGGACCTCACGTCGATCCCCATCATGGCCAAGCGCGCGGCGATTCTGATCTATCGATTGACGAGAGAGTAGGACGGCATAGCGAAGGGACGAGCACAAGGAAGCGGGCGGTGCCGTCGCGACCGCCTCACCGGCGTCGTCACATATCGCAGCTGCGGATGCAGCCCAGGATGTGTCCCACCTTGGGCTCCACGATCCGGTAGTACACGTGGTTGCCGTCCCGCCGGGAACGGACGATCCCGCAGCCCCGCATCTTGGCCAGGTGCTGGGACACGATGGCCTGAGGCAGGTCCAGCGCCTGCTGGATCTGCGTCACCGAGGTCTCACCCTGCTCGAGCACTTCCACGATCTTCAGCCGATCTGGGTGCCCCAGCATCTTGATGATCTCGGCGGCCCGGTGCAGGACCTCGGGCTCCACGCCTCTGACGAGCTGCTGTGGCGACATAGAGACATAGTACATAGCAATGTTTCTATTCGTCAACCCATGCCCGGGACCTCAACACGAAGCCCCAGGGTGTTCGCCCCGGGGCTCCTGCTCATAAGTAGTTGAAAAACAACGCGTTGGCTGCTTCTACACGTCCAGGTTCTTGACGTACTTGGCGTGCTCCTCGATGAACGCCCGGCGGGGCTCCACCTCGTCGCCCATGAGGGTCTCGAACAGGCGGGCGGCCTCCACCGCGTCGTCCAGCTCCACCCGCAGCACGGTGCGGGAGGCCGGGTCCATGGTGGTGCGCCACAGCTGGTCGGGGTTCATCTCGCCCAGACCCTTGTAGCGCTGCAGGAGTACGTTGCCCTTGCCGCCGCCGTTCTGGAGCCGCTTGGTGTACTCCTCGCGCCTCCTTGCCCTTGGCGACTCGGTAGAGCGGTGGCTGGGCGATGTAGACGTAGCCCGCCTCGATGAGGGGACGCATTTCCTTATAGAAGAAGGTGAGTAGCAGCGTGCGGATGTGTGCCCCGTCCACGTCGGCGTCGGTCATGATGATGACCTTGTGATAGCGGGCCTCGTCGCCTTCTGCACGTTGAGGATCTTGCCGCGCAGCGGCAGGATCGCCTGGAAGGAACGGTCGCGTCCCTGCTTGGCGGAGCCGCCCGCGCTGTCACCCTCCACGATGTACAGCTCGCACATCGTGGGGTCGTTCAGCGAGCAGTCGGCCAGCTTGCCCGGCAGGATCCCATTCTCCAGCGCGCTCTTCTTGCGCACCAGCTCGCGCGCCTTGCGGGCGGCTTCCCGCGCGCGCGCCGCACTCAGCGCCTTGTCGATCACGGCGCGGGCCGCGCCCGGCGTCTCCATGAGGAAGTTGCCGAGCCGTTCGTACAGCACCGTCTTGACGATGCCCTCCACCTCGGAGTTGCCCAGCTTCGTCTTGGTCTGACCCTCGAACTGGGGCTCCTTGACCTTCACGTGCAGTACAGTGGTGAGCCCCTCCCGCACGTCGTCGCCGCTCAGGGTAACGCTCTCCTTCTTGAACATCCCCTTGTTCTTGAACGAGAAGACGTTCTCCTGGTAGCCGCTGTCCCACTGCATCGCCACATCGATCTCCACGTCGTCCTTCGTCGTGGAGAAGTGGATCGGCTTCGCGTGCAGCGCCTTGCGGTTGCCACGCAGGAACTGCACGAACTCGGTGATGCCCTTCTTGTAGTGGAACGCCTCCTGCCTCGGCTCCTCGCCGCGCTTGTCGGTGAGGTTGAGCTTGATGCCGGAGTTGAGGAACGCGAGCTCACGTAGCCGGTTGGCGATGGTGGAGTAGTCGTAGTCGATCTCGTTGAAGATCTCAGGGTCCGGCCGGAACGTGACCTTGGTGCCGGTCTTCTTGACGTCCTTCCCGACCTCGACCTGCTGCTTCGTCTTGCCGCGCTCGAAGGCCATGTGGTGTTCCTTGCCGTCGCGCCACACCCACACGTCCAGGCGCTCCGACAGCGCGTTTACCACCGATACCCCCACACCGTGGAGCCCGCCCGACACCTTGTAGGTGTTCTTGTCGAACTTCCCCCCAGCGTGGAGCATGGTCATCGCCACCTCGACGCCGGGCTTCTTCTCCGTCTTGTGCTGGTCGACGGGGATGCCGCGGCCGTTGTCGATGACGGTGACCGCACTGTCCTCGTGCAGGGTGACGTCGATCTTGTCGCAGTAGCCCGCCATGGCCTCGTCGATGGCGTTGTCGACCACCTCGTAGACGAGGTGGTGCAGGCCGCGGGCGCCGGTGGAGCCGATGTACATCCCTGGGCGCCGCCGCACCGCATCGAGGCCCTTGAGGACCTGAATCGAATCGGAGCTGTAGCGATCGGGCTGTTGAGCCGCTGTCATAATCATCCGTGGGTGTGATACGAAAAACGGGGCCGCGAACGACCCCACTTGAGGTCCTTCCAATATACCTAGCGCACGGTCGAAAATCAATCGGGCGAAATTATTCTAAGTTATGATATACCAAGTGGTTACGGCGCTCGCCCTGGAGTCTCGAGAGCGCCCTGCGCAGCTATCGTGAACGGGTGTGTCGCCTTGCCGCGCTCGCCCAGGCGCCTGAGGATGTCGGCCGACATGAGTTGCAGCTCCTGCATCCACGCCGCCGACGTCACGCTCACGAACAGTGTGCCGTCGGGGCCCACGCTCATCGGAGTTGCGACCTCGGCGATCTTGGGCCCGACCAACTCCGGCCACTCGGGGATGACGCTGGCCTGGTCGAGGCGGCGCTTCAGGCCGCTCCGCTTGATGTAGGCGCCCAAGGCGTCGCCCAATGGGGTGGCTGTGGAGTCTTTCTTACGCCTCAAGTCTGCCTCCCACCATACGCCAGCGCGGCCGCTCGAGCAGTGAGGCGGGCACCTCCGACTCGCGCGGCGCTGTCACGATCGCCTGTCCAGGCAGCGTTTCCTGGATCAGGGCGAGCAGCCGGGCCTGCCGGCCCGCGTCGAGTTCGGCGAACACGTCGTCGTACAGCGCGACCGGCGCGCTGCCGCGGGCAGCGGTGAGCGTCTCGGCCTCCAACAAACGCAGCGCGACGGCGGCGGTGCGCTGTTGGCCTGCCGAGCCGTAGGTACGCAGCTCCTTCTCGTTCAGCGAGAGATCCATGTCGTCGCGGTGGGGCCCGATGGTGGTCATGCCGCGCCGCAGGTCCCGATCGATGGTGACGGCGAGGCCACGCTCCAACTCTTCGGGGGAGTCGCTCTCCCGGTGGTGGTGTGGATGGTAGCGCATGCGGGGAGCGTCGTCCTCCCCCAGCGCGTGGCACAACTCAGCATATCGCTCCGACCATGCCTCCGTCCACTGCCGCCGCTCGGTACCTACGTGCGCCGCGGCGTGCGCGAACGGGGCGTCGAACGCCCGCGCTTCATCGGCGCGCCCCCGCTTGAGCGCCGCGTTGCGTTGTCGCAGCGCGTTGCGCATGGCCGTGAGCTGGGCCAGGTAACCGGGCTTGCCGAGCGAGAGGAGAACGTCGAGGTAGCGTCGTCGCCCCGCCGGGCCAGCGGCGACGATCGTACGGTCGGCGGGTGCGAACGCGACCGCGGTCATGAGTCCCACCCCCTCCGACAGCTTCTTCACTTCGGCCCGGTCCACCGTGACCTTCTTGCGCCGCCCGGCCGTCTCGTAGCCCACGGTGATGCGCTGCCCTGCCACCCCGGCCACGAAGAACCCGGCCTCGCCGAAGCGCACCAACTCGCGGTCCTTCGCACCGCGCAGCGAGCGGAACAACACGAGGTAGTAGACCGCCTCCAACACGTTCGTCTTGCCGTGGCCGTTCTCCCCGAGAATCACGACGCCCTCGGGGGGCAGATCCACATCCAGCGACGCGAGGTTGCGGAAATTGCGGGCGGTGAGCTGGCTCAGGTGCACGGAGCGTGGATTCAGAGTGGCGCCGAGAGCTGCCGGGTCGTCTCGAGGTCCAGTAGGCGCCGCTTGAGGGGGAGACCGCCGCCGTAGCCCCCTAGCTTGCCGCCCGCGGCGACCACCCGGTGACAGGGGATGATGATGGGAATGGGGTTGCGACCGTTGGCCGTGCCCACCGCGCGCGCGCCGTTGGGACTCCCTATGGCCCGCGCGATCTCGCCGTAGGTGACCGTCTCGCCGTAGGGGATGGCGGCCACCGCGTCCCACACGCGGTGATCGAACGCCGTGCCCTCCGGCCCGAGTGGCACCGTGAACTCTGTCCGCCGGCCCGCGAGGTACTCCTCCAGCTCTGCCGCAGCCCAGCGTTGTCTCGGGCCCGCGGCCGCCGCGCCGGTTGAGCTCGATGCGCGTGATCGCACGGTCCGACACGGTTACGGCGAGGGTGGCCAAGTCGGACGCAACGGTAAAGGCCGTAGTGGGCATGTCGAATAATAAGGTGCGGTCCGGGGGTCCGGATCGTGTTCGCTGCCAACCCGTTCGCGACCGCTTCACGATTTCTTCACGATCAAGTCCCAAGCTTGCGCGAGTCATGTGGTCGGGATTGGCGATCCGGCCGCTCGCACATCGATTCCGGGGGGGGAATCGCATGCCACAGCAGGTCCCTCGCCTCGTCGCGGTCTTCGCAGTGGCCGTCATCGGCCTCTTCGTGGCGCGCAGCCTGCTCGTGCCCGAGACGTTCGGCGACATCGGACATTACCGGGCGGCTGCGATCGACTCGATCGTCGCGCATCCCAAGAAGTACGCGGGGCACCAGGAGTGCACGATGTGCCACCGGCCGATCGCCGAAGCGCGGGAGGCCTCGAATCATCGTGGGGTGCGGTGTGAGGTGTGCCACGGG
>JBDGXT010000307.1:0-2526 GCA_039584455.1 Gemmatimonadota bacterium | reverse complement strand
GACGTTGGCTTCCTTGAGCGCCCGCAGTGCGAGCGTGTTCTTCACGACGACGTACTCGACTCCCGCGTCCCGCAACTTGCCCCGCAACTCCGTCATCGGCTTCACCGCGATCCCCGTGAAGTCGGTCAGGTACAGAGTCTTGGCCCGCTGCAACCGGTCCGTCAGCTTCTGTACGAGCTCCGCTTTTCTCTCGCGGCTCATCTTCATCGGTACCCTGCCGGGTCAATGTGAATCCCGGGGCCCATCGTGCTCGACACCGTTACCGAGCGGATGTAGGTCCCTTTCGCAGCGGCCGGCCTGGCCCGAACCACGGCTTCCATGAAGGTCGTCATGTTCTCCATCAAGTGGTCGGCGGAGAACGACACCTTGCCAACCGGCGCGTGGAGGTTCCCCGTCTTATCGACGCGGAACTCGATCTTGCCGGCCTTCACGTCGCTCACGGCGCGTTGCACGTCCATCGTGACCGTACCAGATTTCGGGTTGGGCATGAGCCCGCGGGGACCGAGCACGCGGCCGAGCGGTCCCACCTGCCCCATCATGTCGGGCGTGGCGACGATCACGTCGACGTCGAGCCACCCTTCCTTGATCTTGGTGACGAACTCCGCGCCTACGAAGTCGGCGCCGGCCGCCTCGGCCTCCTTGGCCTTGTCTCCCTGGGCGATGACCAACACCCGAATCGACTTCCCCGTGCCGTGAGGCAGGACCACCGTGCCGCGCACGATCTGGTCCGCGTGGCGCGGGTCCACACCGAGGTTCACGGCCATATCCACCGACTCGTCGAACTTCGCGAACGCCGCCCCCTTCACCGCTTCCGCCGCCTCGCGCGTGTCATACAGGCGCGTCCGGTCGATGGTGGCGGCGGCCGACTGGAACTTCTTACCGGCGACCGCCATCAGTCCGTCACCTCGATTCCCATGGAGCGCGCCGTCCCCGCCACGATGCGCATGGCGGCGTCGATGTCGCCGGCGTTGAGGTCCGGCATCTTTGTCTCGGCGATCTTGCGCACTTGCGCCGATGTCACCGTCCCGACCTTCTCCCGGTTGGGTTGGCCGGACGCCTTCTCCAGCCCGGCTTCCTTCTTCAGGAGCACCGAGGCCGGAGGTGTCTTCGTTATGAAGGTGAAGCTCCGATCGGCGTAGATCGTGAGCTCCACCGGAATGATCATCCCCGGCTGGGACTGTGTCTGCACATTGAACTGCTTGCAGAAGTCCATGATGTTGACACCGTGCGGTCCGAGCGCGGTGCCAACGGGGGGGGCAGGTGTTGCCTGGCCGGCGGGCACCTGCAATTTGACGAAGGCAATTACCCTCTTGGTCGTCTTTCTCGCCATTGTATCCCTCGAACGCTGTGGGGATCGTGTCTCCCCAAGCTCCCACGTTGCCCCGTGGTCAGGGTGGGCAGCCGCTGCCGCCCTAATGAGACTTCAGCTGCAAGTAATCCAGTTCCACCGTCGTCGGGCGCCCGAAGAGGCTCACGCTCACCCGCACCTTCCCCTTCTCGGGAATGACCTCCTCGACGGTGCCACTGAAATCGGAGAAGGGCCCTTCCATGACCTCTACGACCTGGCCAACCAGGAACGGGATCTCCTCCTGCGGCTCCTGCTCCTCGGCGTCCTCTTCGATACCCAGGAGCCGGTTCACCTCATCCTGCCGCAGCGCCTGGGGCGTCCAACCTTGCCCCACGAACTTGATCACGCCCTGGATGCCGTTGACGACGTGCATCGTCTCCTGGTTCAGGACCATCTCGACGAGCACGTAGCCCGGGAAGACCTTCCGCTCGACCTGCACCTTCTTCCCGTTCTTGATCTCGACCACTTGCTGCATCGGCACGAGCGCCTGCCGGATCAACCGCTCCTCCTCGGGCTTCGGATCCGCGAGGATCTTCCGCTCGATCAGCGACCGAACCTTGTTCTCGTGGCCAGCCGTGGTCTGGATCGCATACCAGTGGTGCTCCATCGTCGTCACGATCACCCGAACGCCCGGCCGAAGAAGTCGATCAGGATCATCGAGAACAGCCAATCCATCAAGCCGATGACGATTCCGATGACGATCACGATGATCGTGATCACCAGCGTAGAGCGCCGCAGGTCGTCCCACCCAGGCCAGGTGATCTTGCGGACCTCGGCCCGCACCTCCCGGATGAACACCGTCGAGCGCTGCGTCCACGCGAGCACCGGCTCGCGCCAGATGAGCAGCGCGACCACGATCGCCAACGTCAGAGCCGCGGCGATGAGTAGCGACAGATCCACGGCCTACTTCGACTCCTTGTGCTTTCGATGCGACCCGCACCGCGGGCAGAACTTGCGCGTCTCCATCCGCTCCGGGTGCTTCCGCTTGTTCTTCGTCGTGAAGTAGTTCCGACTCTTGCAGTCGGTACACTCCAGCGTGACCTTGTCTCTCGGCATCGTGCCGTCTATTCCAGGATCTTGGTGACCACGCCGGCGCCGACGGTGCGGCCGCCCTCCCGAATCGCGAAGCGCAAGCCCTCCTCCATCGCGATCGGCGTGATCAACTGAATCGTCATCTT
>JBDGXT010000306.1:0-2531 GCA_039584455.1 Gemmatimonadota bacterium | reverse complement strand
AGGGTCGACTGGCGCCCGACGGGACGTTCCACGCCACCAGCCTGCTCGCCAAGTGCGGCTCGCGGTACGAGTCGGAACCTTCCGCCTGATCACATGACGATTCTCGGACAGCTCGCGCTGTGGTTGGCCCTGCTGCTCAGCGCTTGGGCCACCGTTGTGGGCTTCGTGGGCGGTGCGCAGCAGCGCCCGGAGCTCATTCGGAGCGCGCGACGTGCCACCTACGCCCTGTGTGGCGTCCTGGTGGTGGCGTCTTTCGCGCTCATCGTCGCGCTCGTCAAGCACGACTTCAACGTCGCCTACGTCGCCAGCTACACCAGCCGCAATCTCCCGCTGGTGTATACGCTGTCCGCCTTCTACGGTGGGCAGGCGGGCAGCCTGCTCTTCTGGGCGGTGGTGCTCAGCATCTTCGGGGCGTTGGCACAGTGGCTCACGGGCCGGCGCCACGAGGACCTGATGCCCTATGCGGGAGCCGTGACGGCGTCGGTCGTCTTCTTCTTCGTGTTGGTGACGCTGTTCGCGGCGAACCCGTTCGACCGTCTGGCGTTCACGCCGGCCGACGGCAACGGTCTCAACCCGCAGCTGCAGAACCCCGGGATGGTGATCCACCCGCCGTTGCTGTACTTGGGGTACATCAGCATCACGATCCCGTTCGCGTTTGCGATGGCCGCATTGTTCTCCAAGCGGATCGACACGGGATGGCTGCACGCCATTCGGAAGTGGACCATCATCTCCTGGCTGTTCCTGTCCATCGGGATCACGCTGGGGATGTGGTGGGCCTACGTGGAGCTCGGGTGGGGCGGCTACTGGGCCTGGGACCCCGTGGAGAACGCGAGCTTCCTGCCGTGGCTCACCATGACCGCGTTCCTCCACTCGGTGATGATCCAGGAGAAACGCGGCATGTTGAAGAAGTGGAACATGGTGCTCGTTGCGCTGTCGTTCCTGTTGTCGATCTTCGGCACCTTCATCACGCGGTCGGGGATCATCTCCAGCGTCCACTCGTTTTCGCAGTCACCCATCGGGATGTACTTCGGGTTCTACCTGATCTTCCTCATCGTGGTGACAGCCGCAGTGATCTGGTCGCGACTGCCGATGCTGGAAGCCGAGTCCCACTTGGAGAGCATGGTTTCCCGCGAAGCCAGCTTCTTGTTCAACAATCTGCTGTTGGTGGGGATCGCGTTCTCGGTGCTGTGGGGCACGATGTTCCCCATGATCTCGGAGTTGGTCCGCGGCACCCAGGTCACCGTGGGGCCGCCGTTCTTCAACCAGGTGAACATCCCCATCGGTCTTGCGTTGCTGGGGCTCACGGGGATCGGGCCACTCATTGCGTGGCGCCGGGCAAGTCCGGGACACCTGAAGCGCCAGTTCGCCGCGCCGGTGACGACCGGCGTGATCGTGGCGGTGCTGCTGCTCGCGTTGGGAATGCGGGACTTCTACGCCGTCATGGCGTTGGCGCTCGCCGCGTTCGTGGTCGGGACGATCATGCAGGAGTTCGTGCGGGGCGTCGGCGCCCGGCACCGGCTGCACGGTGAGAGCTATCTCCAGGCGTTTGCGCGCCTGGTCGGCCGCAATCGGCGGCGCTACGGCGGCTACATCGTGCATCTTGGCATCGTGCTGTACTTCGTGGCATTCACGGGGCAGGCGTTCAAGGCCGACATCGAGGCCTCCCTGAAGCCCGGACAGTCGGCCGAGCTCCGGTCGCCTTGGGGCCACACCTACACGTTCACCCATCTGGGCGTCTCGCAGTACCGGGAGCTCAACCGCTACACGACCGCGGCGAGTGTGGAAGTCGCGCGGGACGGGGAGCGGGTGGGCATCATGAAGAGTGAGAAGCGGCAACACGTGGACTCCTTCGGAGAGGCAACGTTCGAGCCGTCCACGGAGGCGGGAATCCGCAGCGACCTGCGCGAGGATATCTACATCGTCTACGCGGGCTCGGTGGCCGGCACCGAGGAGGCGGTGTACCGCTTCACGCTCAATCCGTTGGTGTGGTGGCTCTGGTTCGGTGGCATGGTGTTGGTGGCCGGCGGGGTCGTGACGCTGTGGCCGGGGACCAGCACGAGCGCCGATCGGCGCCGCGCAATGGCCGGCTACGCGGCGACCCTGGAAGGGAGTCCAGTCGGTGCGAAGTGAGCAGCGGTACTCGCGACGCGATGCGGTGAAGCTCTCCGTCGCCGCCCTCCTGCCAGGCGCGCTACTACAGAGCGATGCGCCGGCGCAGGGTGACACGGCGGTGGGTCAGCTTTCGCGTCCGGACCTCGCGGGTCGCCCGCGGAGCCGTATCACCGACTACGAGAACGACTCATTCATCGTCGGGCTGGAAGGCCAGATGCGGTGCACCTGCGGGTGCAACCTCGACGTGTACACCTGCCGTACCACCGACTTCACCTGCGGAACGTCCCCGGCGATGCATCGGGAGCTCGTCGGCATGGTGGAGCAGGGGATGACCGGCGAGGAGATCCTCGCGGCGTTCGTGGCGAAGCATGGCGAGACCGTGCTCATGGCGCCGAAGAAGGAGGGGTTCAATCTCGCGG
>JBDGXT010000305.1:0-2537 GCA_039584455.1 Gemmatimonadota bacterium | reverse complement strand
CATGGTGGCGAACGTGCAGGTCGAGCGGGAGCGGCTGCAGCACGTGATCGTGGTCCCACAGCAGGTCGTGCTGCGTACCGAGGACGGCTATCAGGTCTACGTAGTGGCGGACCGCGACGGCTACCCGATTGCCTCGGCGCGGGAGGTGGAGCTCGGGCCGTCGTACGGCAATCGCATCGTGATCGCTGCCGGCCTGGAGATCGGCGAACAGTTGATCACGGTGGGACAGCGCCTGGTCGATGAGGGGAGTTTCGTGCGCGTCGTGAGCGGCAGCGGGGGGAATCGATGAGCGATCGCAAGGGTGATACCGGCTCCTTCCGTGGGGCCGGGGAGGGCAAGGGCGACGGAAAGTCGAAGGAGTCCAAGGCCGGCGACAGCGGCGTGCACCGTACGCCAAGATCGGCCACGGACCCGGCGCGCGTGAGCGGAACCTTCCAACCACCGGGGTCCGCGCCCGACGCGCGGCACAAGAGGCGGTTCAAGGAATTCTGGCTCACCTCGTTCGCCATCGACCACCCGACCAGCGTGATGGTGATGACGCTGATCGTCATCCTCATGGGACTTGCCTCCTACGTGCAGGTGCCCAAGGAGTCGATGCCAGAGATCGTGGTGCCCAACGTCCTGGTGAACACGATCTACCCGGGGGTGGCGCCGGGGGACATCGAGACCCTGATCACGGAGCCCCTGGAGGACGAGCTCAACACCATCGCCGACGTCAAGACGATCACGTCGGTCTCGGCCGAGGGATACTCGAGCATCAACATCGAGTTCGAGGCCGGGATGGACATGAACGAGGCGCTGCAGCGGGTGCGGGAGAAGGTGGACATCGGCAAGGCCGAGCTGCCGGCCGCCGCCGAAGAGCCTGAGGTCATCGAGATCAACCTCTCCCAGTTTCCCATCATGCAGGTGAACATCGCCGGGGATTACAGCCAGGTGCGCCTGCGGGAAATCGCCGAAGATCTGCAGGACAAATTGGAGCAGATCCCGAGCGTGCTCGAAGTGCGCCTGGCTGGGGGCCTGGAGCGCGAAGTCCAGGTCGACGTGGACCTATCCAAGCTCAAGTTCTACGACATCACGTTCGAGGACGTGATCGACGCCGTTAGGTTCGAGAACGTGACCGTACCGGGCGGCACCATCGACGTGGGCGACGTGAAGTACCTGGTGCGGGTGCCGGGCGAGTTCGAGGAGACCGAGCCGATTGCCGACATCGTGGTCACGACGCGCAACGGCCGGCCGATCTACGTGCGCGACGTGGCCACGGTGGACTTCGGCTTCAAGGAGCGGGACAGCTTTGCGCGCCTCGATGGCAACCCCGTGATCTCCCTGGCGGTCGTGAAGCGCAGCGGTGAGAACATCATCGAGACGGCCGATGGCGTGCGGGGGGTCATCGATCGAGAGCTCGCAAGCCTCCCGCCGGGAACCGTCATAATGATCACCTCGGATCAGTCCGAGGAGATCCGGAGCATGGTGAGCAGCCTCGAGAACAACATCATCGCGGGGCTCATCCTCGTGGTGGCGATTCTCGTGTTCGTGCTCGGGGTCCGCACCGCACCGTTCGTGGGGCTCGCCATCCCGCTCTCGATGCTGCTGTCGTTCAGCGTCCTGCGGTTCGCCGGCTTCTCGATGAACATGGTAGTGCTGTTCTCGCTGATCCTGGCGCTGGGGATGCTGGTAGACAACGCCATCGTGGTGGTCGAGAACATCTACCGCTTCCGGGAGCGCCGCTTCGATCGCGTCCGGGCGGCGAAGTATGCCACCGCCGAGGTGGCGGTTCCCATCATCGCGTCCACCGCCACGACCCTCGCCGCCTTCTTCCCCATGGTGTTCTGGCCGGGGATCATGGGCGAGTTCATGAAGTACCTACCCCTGACGCTGATCATCACGCTGAGCTCGTCGCTGTTCGTGGCGCTGGTGATCCTGCCCACGTTGGCCGCACGCTCGCTGGATACCGAGGACGCACCGGTGGCGATGACGAAGGGCCTGCGGCGGGTACTGACGGTGGGTGTGGTCCTGCTGCTGCTGGTCATGTTCGCGGCGAGCTGGCTGACGTCCGTGTTGCTCGTTCTCACCGGGGTTGCGGTGTACGCGTTCCACCACTACGTGGGACATCCGGCGGGCCACTGGGTCATGACGAAGGGCCTTCCTGCCGTGATCGAGCGGTACGAGGTGGTGCTGCGCTGGGCGTTGGTGCACCGGGCGCGTATGGTGGCCGCTGCAGCGGGTACGCTCGTGTTCGCCGTCATGGTGTTCGGCGTGTTCAACGCGGGCGTAGAGTTCTTCCCCGAGGACGTACCGCCGGTTGCCGCGTACGTGCAGATCGAGGCACCGCTCGGCACGCGTGTGGAGGAAACCGACCGCATCGTGCGGCGGATCGAGGAGCAGGTCCGCAGCCTCCCCGGTCAGGGAGATGTGGAGTCCGTCGTGGCCACGGTGGGCTCCAAGGTCACCGCCGGGTTTGGCGGGGGCAGCGGCACGCACCTGGGTACGGTGGTGGTGCAGTTCGTGGACTTCGAGGACCGTGAGATCGATGCGTTCGA
>JBDGXT010000304.1:0-2546 GCA_039584455.1 Gemmatimonadota bacterium | reverse complement strand
AGATCCTCGGCCGCGCCTTCCCGCGCCTTCACCGCCGCGCCCCAGAGACGCATGGCCTCGTCCATTGGTCCCAACTCGATGACGTCGGCCAGCTGAGTCATATCGCTCTTCCTCATCTCCGCGCGACCTTCGACTGGCGCGGTGCTCTACGGTCGTTCGGTCAACCCCTCACCCAGCGCGCTCTCGAATCCTTCGCGCGTCGTTTCGGGCACGTGGCACTGTCGGCAGCGCCATCGTTCGGGGTGGCTAGTGCGGATCTCCTCCCGTGCACCGGGACCGTCATGGCACGCGACACAATTCGTGCGCATTAGCGTGCGGTGCGGAATGGTGGGTGGAGCGCCGGGCGTCGCCCGGCCGCCGGCCCGCAGGTTCTGCTCGAGCGGCTCGTACTCGCTCGCGACGAACCGGTCACCGGTGGTGGCGAACACGTGGCACTGGTGGCAGCGGATCGTGGCGCCACTCTGCGGCGTGTCGACGTGGGGTGAGGCCGGCGCGAAGCCAATCCCCCTCACCGACTGCCCGCGCTCGTTGTGGCACGCCTCGCAGCGGGCGCCGAAGCTCTCGTGCGGGATCGTCGGCGGGGCGCCGTCGTAGGCGCGTCGCTCCGCGCGCGCGCTGGCGACTGACTTCACCGCTCCCTCCCGGTCGGGCACGGGCACGGTGTCCCCGCCGCAACTCGCCACCACCGCGGCGGTAGCGAGCGCGCAGGGGATCAGGCGAGTTCGATGCGGACCGCGCATTTCTTGAAGTCCGGTTCCTTGCTGATGTTGTCCATCGCGTCGAGGGTCAGCAGGTTGGGCAGCCGGCTCTCGTCGAAGAAGGGAATGAACACCGATCCCCGCGGCGGTTTGCCCCGGCCGTCCACCATGGCGGGCAGCTCGAGTCTGCCGCGTCGGCTCGTCACCCGCAGCATGGTCCCCGTCGAGACACCCAGGTGCTGCGCGTCGGCCCGGTTGACCTCCACGTAGCCTTCCGTGACCGCCTGGTGCAGCTGCTTCACGCGCCGCGTCATGGAGCCGGTGTGCCAGTGCTCCAGTACGCGGCCGGTGCACAGCCAGAACGGGTACTCGTCGTCGGGCGACTCGGCCGGCGGGTGCCACGGCCGCAGCCAGAAGGCCGCCTTCTCGCCGTAGCCCTTCGCCTTGTAGAAGTGCACGCCGCGGCTCTTCTGCACGTACGGGTCGTACCCGGCGGCGTAGCGGTAGCGGGTCTCCACCCCATCCACCACGGGCCATAGCAGGCCGCGCGTCTGCTTGAGCTGTTCGTAGGAGGCCACGTCCTTCCCGAGACCGAGGGTGAAGCTGCGGTACTCCTCGTACATCGACTCGTGCCAGTCGTCGTCCGGCCAAGGGAAGAGGTGCTCCATCCCCATGCGCTTCGCCACCTGGACGATCTGCCAGGCATCCTCCGTCGCTTCGCCCGGTGGGTCGACCGCCTTGTGCCAGTGCTGCGTGCGGCGCTCCGAGTTGCCGAACACGCCCTCGCGCTCCACCCAGGCCGCCGAAGGCAGCACGAGATCGGCCACCTCGGTGCTGGGAGTGGGATAGATGTCGCTTACGATCAGGAAGCGGCCGTCCCCAGGCTCACGCTGGATGCGGTTCAGGTTGGGGATGCTGACCCACGGGTTGGTGGTCTGCGTCCACATCACCTTCACGTCGCCCCGCATGAACGCCCGGAACATGTCCATCGTGTGATAGCCGGGCGTTGGGGGGATGGTGCCAGCGGGCAGTCCCCAGATCTCCTCCGCCCTGGCGCGGTGCTCTGGGTTCATTACCACCATGTCGGCCGGCAGCCGGTGCGCCAGCGTGCCCACCTCCCGCACGGTGCCGCAGGCCGAGGGCTGACCGGTGAGGCTGAACGGGTTGGCGCCGGGCCGGGAGATCTTGCCCGTGATCAGGTGCAGGTCGGTGATGAGGTTGTTCATCCAGGTGCCGCGCGTGTGCTGGTTCACGCCCATGCACCAGAGACTCACCGTGCCGCGGCCCGCGTCCCCGTAGATGTCGGCCAGCGTGTGGATCTGTTGCTCGGGAACGCCGCAGATCTCGCTCACCCGCTCCGGGGTGTAGTCGGCCAGGAACCGCTCCAGCTCGCGGAACGACGAGTCGCGTCTCTGATCGCGGAAGCGGTAGTGCTCCGCCGGACCGGCCGACGGATCGGTGGCGAGGCCCTCGTCACCCCAGCAGCCGTAGCCGATCCGGTCGAGATCCTCGATTCCACGCTTGAAGACCACGTTCTCCCGCAGGAACGCCTGGTTCACCTTGCCACTGCGGACCAGCAGATGGAGGATGCCGTTCGCGAGCGCCAGGTCGCTGCCCGGTACGAACTCCACGTACATGTCGGCGTAGTCGCTGGTCGGGGTGCGGCGCGTGGCGATGTCGATGATGCGCACGCTCGGGTTGGCGCGCTTGTTGGCCAGGATGCGCGAGAACAGTACCGGATGCATCTCCGCCATGTTGTTGCCCCACATGACGAAGTCGTCACCGGCCTCGAAGTCCTCGTAGCAGCCCATCGGCTCGTCGCTCTGGAACTGCGTCATGAAGCCGGTC
>JBDGXT010000303.1:0-2561 GCA_039584455.1 Gemmatimonadota bacterium | reverse complement strand
GAAAGGACATCCCCTCCTCCCCACTGAACGCCGTGGTCAGCGCCTCGCGCGCGAACGTCTCATTGAGCTTCTCTCCCACTAGATCGGCCACCAGATTGTCACGACCCATGAACCGGAGGCACGGGGTCCGTCCGACACGCCCCTCGGCACACACCATGTCGTGCATGCGGTAGCGCATGAGGCCCCCGGCCTGGGTGACGATCACGCTGTACTGCTGGCCCTCCTCTAGCTCGTGCAGGCGACGAACGCCCTCGCCGTCCTCGAACTCCAAGAAGACGTCATCCACCAGAGGGACGGGTGCCGGCGCGCCGACGAGAGGAATCGTGACCGGCGCTTCAGTGGCAAGCAGCCCTTTGCCCTGGATCATCACCGAGGGAAAGGCCCGGCGGAGCGCGTCCACAAACCGGCTTGATCCAGCATCGGTCCAGCAGGAGAGGAGCTTGAGGTCGGGCCAGACCCGTTCCCAGGGGTTCGGATCGCCCTCCAGTAGCGCGAGACGCTGCGTCGCCGGCGGGGCGAACCTCAGACGCGTCCGCCCAGGTCCCACCGCACCCAGCCGGAGCTGCCGCACGACGGCCTGTCGGTTCTCGGCCACGAACTGCAGCAGGCTGAGCAAGTAGGTGGGACTCCACACCGAGAGCACTTCCAGCCGAGGCTCGGCGATCAGGAGGCATGCGAGCGCCAGCCTGTAGGTGTACGGGTCGCGTAGCCGCTTGATCCCGGGCGGGACTACGAACAACGGCCCAAAGAGCCGCTGCATGCCGGGGGAGAGGTACGCCGCGTCGTCCTCCAGGCTGATGGGCACTCCGTTTGCCGTCTCGCGCTCATCGCGAAACGCGGGCGACACGCTGAAGAACATCTTCCCCGTGCGAAAGGGCGGCCCGTGCCTGATGAGGTCGTTGGCCCACAGCACGAAGCACCCGTTGAACGAGTCGAGCAGCGCCTGCGTATACGGGATGAGCTTCGACCGCCCGGAGCTCCCGGAGGTTCTCTCGAACACGAGCACCGGCTCGGCCACGATCACCCTGCCGCCCGCAGTCGCCTGCCGCGCGATCCACGGCCGGAGGTCCTCGTAATCCACGATCGGCAGCTTCGCCGCGAACTCCGCGTACGGCTCGCCACCCGTCAGCCCCTGGCGCCGCCCGTACTCGGTCCGCGCGGCAAGACACACCAAGCGTCGGCGCACCCGCTCCTGCGCCCGCTGGGGATCACGCACCGCGGCGGCGAAGCGCCGGGAACGCCGGCTGGTCCCCAGCCGGAACGCTCCCTTGAAGAACCTCTCCCGCACTGCCCCCCCTAACGCGCCGGCTCCGGCAGGCCAGCCCCGCGCCGTTCGCGGCGCGCCGGACGCCCGAACACCTTACGAAACCACTTGCCCAACACTTGGATCCCCACCTGCAGGTTCACGCGCGCGATCATCGCCAGCTCGTCCCCCTTGGCATACCCGGGGTTGGCCTCGACGAAAAACCGCACCTCGGCCAGGGAGAGCACGCGGCCGGTGAACGGCGCCACCGACTGCTTCAGCACCGGCTGCACCTCGCCGAAGGAAATCACACCACGGTCCGCCCGCCAGGCCGCGCCGTAGCGCTCGCTGCAGATCGAATCGATCAGTCCGCGCTCCCACCCCGGAGTCGGGCGCGCGTGGTGCGGCCAGTGCTCCGGGAAGTTGCGCACCAGGGTCAGGTAGGTGCGGTAGCCCGAGCAGATGAGGTACCAGTAGAGCGGCGTGAACGGACGGCGCAGCTTCCACCGTACCAGAGTCGCAAACACGCAGTTGTGCAGCGCGCGCTGGCCCCAGTACTGTGGCAGGATGATGGTGTCGCCCGAGAAGTAGACACCCACCCAGCGCCCACGATAGCGATGTTGATAGATGCGGGCGGTGGAGAATCCCACGATACTCCCGCTCGCCGCATCGGTTCCGAGAAACACCAGGGTCTTCTCGGCCAGGTCGCGATCGAAGACCTCTCGTGTGACGTGGTCGTAGTGGCCGGCGTAGAGCTCCCACATCCGATCGATCATGCCCGGCGTGAGTCGGTCCACGCGGACCCTTCGCACGCGCAGCTTGGCTGATGGCATCACGTACCTCCTCGGCTGGGCGCTGTCACACCAGCGCCGTCTCGAAGTGCAGTGGACGATCGTCGAGTGGGGGACCCACGTAGCGCCCCTGCGGCGTCGTTGCGTATGCACGGATGTCGGTGGAGAAGCTCCACAGCCTGCGAACCGCCGCCTGAAGCGGGTCACGCACATCGAGTCCAAGGTTCACGAAGGCGTAGCCTCCGCGGCGAGCCTCGTTACCCGCTGCGACGAGCAGCGCGTGCAGTACCTCGGGCGCACCCGGCGGGATGCATGTGTGGAACGCCGACACGTAGCGCAACTGTGTCCCCGCGCGCGGGAGTGGCGGCGCACCGAGCAGGGTGGCAGCCGCATTGTACGCCCGCCGAAACGCCGCCGCCCGCCAGGAGTAGCGCAGGACCTGCGTCTCCTTGAGCTGGTGCTGGTCCCAGAGGGCCATGAATCCGGCGAGCGCGCCGCTCGCACGCCGCGCCAGCCAGTAGGATGAC
>JBDGXT010000302.1:0-4338 GCA_039584455.1 Gemmatimonadota bacterium | reverse complement strand
GTGACCGACATGGCGACGCGGCTGATGGACTACGGCTTCCATGCACCCACCATCTCCTTCCCGGTGCCGGGCACGATGATGGTGGAGCCCACGGAGAGCGAGTCCAAGGAGGAGTTGGACCGATTCTGCGATGCGATGATCGCCATTCGTGGGGAGATCGACGACATCGCGGAGGGCCGCGCCGACCGTGAAAACAAAACAACGTGCTGCGGAACGCCCCGCACACGCAGGAGGACGTGATCGCCGACGAGTGGAACCATCCCTATTCCCGTGAGTCGGCGGCGTTCCCCAGCCCACAGACGCGCGAGCACAAAGTGTGGCCGCCGGTGGGGCGCGCCGACGCCGCCTACGGCGACCGGCACCTCATCTGCACGTGCCTGCCCATCGAGGAATACGAGACGGTCGGCGCGGGGGCATGACGCCGTGGCACCTCATCGTTGAGGCGACGGGCCGCTCCGGCGCCGAGAACATGGGGATCGACGCCGCGCTCCTCCGAGAGGCTGGGGGGGGCGCGGCGTTTCTGCGTCTGTATCGCTGGACCCCGCCCTGTCTCTCGTTCGGCCGCAACGAGCCGGCCCGTACGCGCTACGACCGCGCCGCCATTGACCGACTCGGTCTGGACACCGTCCGCCGCCCGACCGGCGGACGGGCCGTGTGGCACGAGAAGGAGGTGACGTACGCGGTGGCCGGGCCCGCCGCTATGTTCGGTTCGCTCAGGGAGGCATACATTAGGGTCCACACGCTGCTGGCGGCGGCCCTGCGACGCCTCGACGTCCCGGCCGAGCTGGCCGAGCGGCCCAGCGGACGGATCGCAGGACCCGGCGGCGGTGCCTGCTTCGCGGCGCCCGTGGGCGGGGAGATCGTGGCGGGCGGTCGCAAGCTGGTGGGCAGCGCGCAGATCCGGGAGCGCGGCGCGTTCCTGCAGCACGGCTCGATCTTGCTCGAGGATGGCCAGGATCTCGTCACCCGCGTGACGCGCGGTCCGGTCACGGCGCCTGCGGCGACCTCGCTGAGCCGGCGGTTGGGACGCCGCGTGGCGTTCCAGGAGGTGGCCGACGTGATCGCCACCGAGGCGAGGGCCACGTGGACGGGGTCGTGGCAGGATCACAAGGCGGGATGCACGAGCGAAGACATCGCGTATTTCGCCGATCCCAGTTGGACGTGGCGGCGCTGAAGCGCCGCGCACGACACGACGACACGGGAGCGACCAGCACGATGAGATCAGAAACCGCTGCAGTGCTCGGAGGAACGGCGCTCGTCCTCGCCGTCAACGCGTCCTGCGCACCGGAGGCGTCCTGCCCCGGCGACTGGTGCGGCACGGCCGTCGTCGTGTCGGCCGCCGAGGCCGACGTGCTGCTCCCCGTGGTGTCGACCATGGACATCGGCATCGCGATCGGTGACTTCATCTATCTGCGGCTCGCCGACATCGGCCTCGACTTGAACCTGGTCGATCCCGCCACGTTCGTGCCGCAGCTCGCGCGCTCGTGGAGCGTGGAGGATCCGCGCACCATCGTGTTCGCGCTGCACCCGGAGGCACGGTGGCACGACGGCACTCCCGTCACCGCCGACGACGTCGCCTTCACGTTCGACGTGTACCGCGACACCCTGGTGGGCTCTCACGTCGCGCCGCGCCTGACGCAGATCGCGTCGGTGAGCGCACGCGACGAACACACGGTGGCGTTCCGCTTCCGGCAGCAGTACGCCGAGATGTTCTTCGACGCGGCCTACCACATGCGGATCCTGCCGCGACATCTGCTGGACACGGTCCCGCGTGCCCCGCTGGAACGCCGGGCAGTCGATCGAGCTGGCAGGCGATTCGACGTTCTTCCTGGGCCGGCCGGGCATCCCACGCATCATCTGGCGGTTCAGCGCCGACGTGGGGACCGCGGCTGCCCAGTTCGCGGCCGGTGAGGCCGATGTGGTGAACTTCGTGCCGCCCGAGATGCTGCCGCGCGTTGCGGAGGACGCCAACCTGCGGGCGATAGCGTGGACACCGTCCACGTTCTACTCCTACGTGCAGTTCAACTTCCGCGATCCCGACGACCTGGATCGGCCGCACCCGCTGTTCGGCAACCGGGCCATGCGCGAGGCCATCGCAATGGCCGTGAACCGCGAGGAGCTGGTACGGGCGGTATTCGGGGAACAGGGAATCGTCGCCAAAGGTCCCATTGCGCCGGCCCACTATATCTGGGACGAGGAGTTCGTGCAGGTGCCGTTCGACACGGCGCGGGCCCGAGCACAGCTGGCAGAGCTGGGATGGCAGGACAGCGACGGCGACGGTTTGCTCGACCGCGACGGGGAGCAACTCGAATTCAACATCGTCTTCCCCACGAGCAGTGCGGCACGGCGACGCCAGGCGGAGATCATTCAGGAGCAGCTGCGCCGGGTCGGCATCACCATGACCCTGACGGGGCTCGACTTCGGCGCCTACGGTGAGCGTGGGAGGACGCATCGCTTCGACACGTACTTCGGCTCGTACGGTGGCGACTTCAGCCCATCCACGATCCCCGAGGTGTGGACCACGGGGGCGGGCAACAATAACGGTTCGTACAGCAACCCGCGGTTCGACCACATTGTCCAGCAGGCGCTGGACGCTCCGGACATGGCGACCGCGCGTGCGCGCTGGGTGGAGGCCGTCAATCTGCTCAACGGGGACGTGCCGGCCGTCTGGACCACCGCGTCGCCGCCCAACGCCGGGGTGCACGCCCGCTTCGAGAACGTGTCGGTGCGCAGCGACAACTTCGTGGCGACGCTGTGGCAGTGGTACGTGCCGGCGTCCAAGCTCATCGATCGCGATCGCTACACGAACTAGCGTTCTCCGCTTCCTCACGGTCCGGCTGGCGCATGCCGCCGTGATCGTGTTCCTGGTCGCCACGCTGACCTTCGTCCTGCTACACGTGGCACCGGGCGATCCGTTCACACGCGCCAGTGCCGCCACGTTGGTTCCCCAGCAAGTCATTCAACAGCAACGCCGCAACTTCGGCCTCGATCGGCCCATCTACGTGCAGTATGGCCGCTACCTCGCCAACCTCGTACGCGGCGACTTCGGCTACTCGTTCCGGGAGCACCGGCCGGCGGCGGCGGCGATCGCCGAGCGTATCCCAAACACCCTGCTCCTGGCCGGCGTGGCTCTCGTGATCGCATTCGCGCTCGGCGTGTTCGTCGGTGCGGTGCAGGCGACGCGCCGAGGCTCGGCCGCGGACGACCTACTGTCACTCTTGTCGCTCACCCTCTACTCCATGCCGGTGTTCTGGCTCGGCGTGATGCTGCTGTTGCTGTTTGGCGTAGCACTCGACTGGTTCCCGGTCGGCGGGGTCGTGGACGATACCGTCTATCCGTACCTCTCACCCCTCGGTCGGGCGTGGGACCGATTGCAGCATCTCATTCTGCCGGCGGTCACGCTGGGCGCCGTGGGCGCCGCGGTCACGGCCCGCTATCAGCGGGCCGCAATGCTCGACGTGGTAGGCCAGGACTTCGTTCGTACCGCTCGAGCCAAGGGCCTGCAGGAACGAGCGGTATTCTTCAAGCACGCGCTGCGGAATGCGCTGTTGCCGGTCATCACGCTGTTTGGCCTCTCCTTCCCGCTACTGCTCTCCGGCTCCGTCCTGGTGGAGACCGTGTTTGCTTGGCCGGGCATCGGGAAGCTGGCCGTGGATGCCATTCACGGTCGTGACTACGCCGTCGTGACGGCCGTGGCGATCATCGCGGCGATCATGGTGGTGGTGGGCAATCTGCTGGCCGACCTGCTCTACCGGGTGGTGGACCCCCGTATGCGGCAGGCGCAGTGAGGGCGCTGCTGCGCGGGCTCTGGCATCAACGGCGAGCCCGCTACGGCCTGGCGCTCGTGCTCGCGCTGTGTGGACTGGCCGCGCTCGCCCCGTGGCTCGCGCCGTACGACCCCGTGTCGCAGCTCGATCTGGCACGGGGCCAATACCTCGCCCCGTCGGCACTCCATCCGTTCGGTACGGACTTCTTCAGCCGTGACCTCCTGAGCCGAGTGCTGTACGGCGCGCGCATCTCCCTCAGCATCGCGCTCCTTTCGGTCCTCCTCTCGGTCACGGTGGGGACGGCGGTGGGCATGACGGCGGGCCTCGCAGACGGTGCGGTGGACGCCATACTGATGCGGGGGGTGGACGCGGCGCTCGCAGTGCCCCGCGTGTTCCTGCTACTGGTGGTGGTCGCCCTGTGGGACAACGTGGGCGTCGCCGGCTTGATCGCCGTCCTCGGGCTCACCAACTGGTTCGACACCAGCCGCATCGTCAGAGCCGAAGTGTTGAGCCTCAAGCGCCGCACCTACGTCACCGCGGCGCAGGCGCTCGGCGTCGGACCCCGCCGGCT
>JBDGXT010000046.1:0-9427 GCA_039584455.1 Gemmatimonadota bacterium | reverse complement strand
CAAGACGTGGCCGAGGCGTCGGTCGTGGTGGCCGGCGGCCGCGGACTCAAGGACGCGGAGAGCTTCAAGCTCATCGAGGATCTTGCCGAAGCCGTTGGTGGCGCTGTGGGCGCGTCTCGGGCGGTGGTGGACGCCGGGTGGCGGTCGCATGCGGAACAGGTGGGGCAGACCGGCAAGGTGGTGAGCCCCAACCTCTACTTCGCCATCGGGATCTCCGGGGCCATTCAGCACTTGGCAGGTATCCGTACCGCCAAGACCATCGTGGCGATCAACAAGGACCGCGACGCGCCGATCTTCAAGGTTGCCGACTACGGGGTCGTGGGAGACCTGTTCGAGATCGTCCCGCGGCTCACTGAGGAGATCAACCAGGCCAAGGAGGGCTGAGCCTATGGCGGGATCGCTCATTCCCGCGGATCACCAGCCCGACCTCCCCCGCGAACAGCTCGTTCTCACCGAGCCCCCCGGCGCGGACCGCATCGATATGGACGTGGTCTTCGTCGGTGCGGGCCCCGCTGGTCTGGCCGGCGCGATCCGGCTCGCTCAATTGGTCCGGCAGGACAACGAAGCGGGCGACGGGATCGGCGAGGTCAGCATCGGTGTGTTGGACAAAGCTGCGTCGCTGGGAGAGCACTCCCTTTCGGGCGCCGTCGTCAATCCGCGCGCCTTCCGCGCGCTCTTCCCGGAGCTGGGCGATGCCGACTTTCCCTTCGGGACGCCGGTGGAGAAGGAATCGACCCACTGGCTCTCGAAGAAATCTGCGAAAAGGCTGCCCACCCCTCCGACCATGCGCAATCACGGCAACTACGTAGCCTCCATCTGCGAGATCGTGCGGTGGCTCGGGGAGAAAGCGCAGGAGCTGGGGGTCGACGTGCTGCCCGGCTTTCCGGCCGGCGCCTTACTGACCGAGGGGAGCCGCGTCATTGGCGTGCGCACTGTCGCGACCGGGCTCGATCGCGACGGGAACGAGATGTCCAGTTACATGCCCCCGGCCGACATCGTGGCTAGGGTGACGGCGCTAGCCGAGGGCACGCGCGGCATGCTGTCGCAGGCATACCAGGAGTGGCAGGGGATCGGCTCCGAGAACCCCCAGATCTTCGCGCTCGGCGTGAAGGAACTGTGGGAGCTCAAGCAACCGCTCGACCGGGTGATCCACACCATGGGGTGGCCGCTGCCGAACGATGCCTTCGGTGGGAGCTTCATGTATCCCTTGGAGCCGACCGTGGCGGCGCTGGGGCTGGTCGTGGGGCTGGATTACCCCTATGTCGAGTTGGACGTGCACGACCTGCTGCAGCAGTTGAAGCTGCACCCGCTCTTTCGGCCCCACCTGGAGGGCGGTGAGATGGTGGAGTGGGGTGCCAAGACCATTCCCGAGGGCGGGTACTACGCACTGCCCCAGCGGTTGTCCGGGGATGGCGTGGTGGTCCTCGGCGACTCGGCGGGCCTGGTGGACGTTCCCTCGCTCAAGGGGATCCACTACGCGATGCAGTCAGGCATCTACGCTGCAGAGGCGATCTTCGCTGCACTCAAGGCTGACGATACCTCGGGGAGCGCGCTCGGCGTGTACGATCAGGCGCTGCGCGCCTCCTATGTGCGCGACGATCTGTTCCGCACCCGCAACATGCGTCTCGCCTTCAAGGACGGTTTTTACAGGGGTGGAGCCAAGGCGGCGCTCATGTCCCTCACCGGTGGGAAGCTGTTCGGCCGGCGGATCGCCATGGAGCGGGATGCTGCGGCGCCGCGTGGCTCTGGAGCCGGTGAGCCGGTCGTGCCCGACAACGCGCTCACCTTCAGCAAGGTGGACGCCGTGTTCAAGTCGGGCAACGCAACACGCGATACGATCCCCACACACCTCGTGATCGGCGAGGACGTCCCGCCCGAGCTGGCGACCTTCTATGCCAGGATGTGCCCGGCGAGCGTGTACGAGACGGCGGACGGCAAGCTGGTGGTGAACGCGCCCAACTGCGTGGACTGCAAGGCGACCGACGTCGTGGGACCGCGGTGGACGCCGCGCGAGGGAGGCGCGGGGCCGCAGTACAAGCGGATGTAGGCGGGCTCACCCCCCGCCGCATTCAGCTCACGCCAGAAACCAGTCCAGCGCTGACTCGGAGATGGCCGCCGGGACCTCGTGTCCCCCCTGGAACTCCTCGTATGTTACGTCGTAGCCGGCACCCTCCATGCTCGGCACGATGGTGTTGCGGCTCAGGACCACAGGGAGGACCTGGTCCTCCGTACCATGCGAGATGTACACCAGCGGCATCCCCACCCGCTCGGTGGTTCCCCAGTATCCCGGCGAGTACGCGACCAGGTGGCTGAACAGATCTCCGTTGGAGGACCCCAGGGAGAGCGAGTACGTTGCACCGTCCGAGAATCCGGCGAGGGCGATCCTGGCGGGGTCGATGTTGCAGCGCTCGAAGGTGTACCGCAGGGCCCCATCCAGGAACTCGACGTCGGCTCCGAATCTCCCGAGGATGAGATCCCAGGTGTAGTCACGCGAGTCGGGGGCTAGGAACACCATGCCGCGGGCTTCCGCGCGCGCGTAGTAGCTCTCCCAGTTGCGTCCCTCTCCCCCGGCGCCGTGGAGACCCACGAGGAGCGGGAGCGGCGTATCGGGAGAGTAGCTCGCCGGCACGTACAGCACCCCATCTCGACCGCTCGCGAACCCCAGCGAGCTGAGGCCCGTCGTGGGCGTTTCGGTCGGCGAGCCTGGTCGAGCCGAGAGTCGTGGGCTGGTCGGAGTGTTGTCACCCGGTTCGGGATCCGTGAAGCCGAAGCCGCAGCCGGCGAGCACGGGAGCAGCCAGGACGCTCAAGCCGGTCTTGACGAAGTCGCGTCGCGATACGTCGTGGATTCTATGCGCAGTCATTTCGATCGACGTGGAGTGCAGTGCAATGTTCCCGAGTCCCAGCAGGCACCGGGCGGTCGCACTGCTTATACAGCGATGAGGGAGCTAGAGTTTCGCAGCAGCCGCTGGGTGATAGGCGACTTAGCTGCTCGGTTTTCGAGGGTCCGTCATGGCACTGCCCGAGAGACCGACGTCAGAACGGCGCGACCTCCACGTGCACCGTCTCGTGGAGCAGCATCGCCCGCAGGGTCTCACCCGCTCCGGCCCGGTCGACCTCCTCCGGCACGATCAGCAACGCGTCGGCGTTGGCCACCGATGAGAGAATCCCCGAGCCCTGGGGACCGGTGAGCCGTGCGACGAGCGAGTCGCCCTCGTGTTCCAGGCTGACGCGCAGGAAATGGGTGAGCCGCGCGGGGGTCTCGATGGCCTCGCCGAGCACGACCGGGACGGTGCGCCGAAACGCCTTGCGATGTCCCATGAGCTTGCGGATCGCCGGCCGCCCGAAGAGCTCGAATGTGACCATGGTGCTCACCGGGTTGCCGGGGAGCCCGAGCCAGGGGAGGCCGTCCAGGACGCCGAAGCCCACCGGTGCTCCCGGCCTCGAGCGTAGCCGCCAGAAACGCATCGCCCCCCCCGTCTCCTCGAGGATCGTGCGGAGATAGTCGTGCTCGCCCACGCTCATGCCGCCCGACGTGACGAGCAGGTCGGCCACCGCGGCGGCCTCTAGCCGGCCACGAATCTCGTCGGGATCATCCCGTGCGATGCCGAGGTCGAGCGCGTCGGCGCCCGCCGCGATCGCGGCGGCCGCCATGCCGTAGGTGTTGGACGAGGCGATCTTCCGGCCGCTCAGGATGGCGTCGCGCTCGCTAAGGTCGGCGATCTCATCTCCCGTCGAGAGAATCGCCACCGTGGGGCGTTGGTGCACCTCGACCTCGCCCATGGCGATCGATGCGAGCATCGCGATCTGTGCCGGGCCGAGCTCGGTGCCCGCCGTGAGCGTCACCTTCCCGCGCACGATGTCTTCGCCCCGCGGCCGGATGTTGCGGCCGGCGTCGTACGGGTCGTCGATGCGCACGCGGTTCTCGTCGAGCCGCGTGGTGTGCTCCTGGCGTATGACGGAGTCCGCGCCCTGGGGTACCGGCGCGCCGGTGAAGATGCGGGCGCATTCCCCGGGGCCGAGCGTCCGCGTCGGGGAACCGCCCGCGGGGATCGTCTCGACGACGGTGAGCTCGGCGCCCTCTCGCACGTCGGCGGCGCGCGCCGTGTAGCCGTCCATCGCGGAGTTGTCCCACGGCGGGATGTCGATGGGGCTCGTGACGTCCGCGGCGAGCACCAGCCCGAGCGCGTCGGCCAGCGGCACGGGCACGGGTGCCGTTGGTACGATCTCGGACAGCGTCGCGCGTGACGCATCGGCCGGCGTCAGCCGGGTTCGAGCGGAGGCAATCACGCTTGGTGATGGCGCCACATGGACTCTGCTACCTGCAGGTGGTCCGGCTCGTTGACATTGAAGAACAGCAGGTCGGGATCGCCGAATCCCCCCACCGTGTCGAGCGGCACCGTGCCCACGCGCACCGCACTATGGAAGGTCGTGGTCCGCAGATCCTCACCCTCGATGCTCGTGCGGATCGGCTCGCCGCAGGCGGGACCGTACACGGCACAGAGCGGCTCGACGCCGAGCGGGCCGCCGCTTTCCGGGAGGAACGCGTCGTATCCTCCGGCACCGTCGAGCAGCGCGCGGAGCAGGTCGGTCGATACGAATGGCATGTCCCACGCTACCACGAGGACTGGCCCCTCGGCAGCAGTGACCGCCGTGTAGATGCCGCCGAGGCTACCGCAGTCGGGCAACACGTCGGAAACGGTCTCCAATCCGGGATACCACCCCGCGGCGTCGGCGGCGTTGGCAACCAGCAGGGGATCGCCTCCCGTCGCCTCGCGCACCGCATCCACCACGCGATCCAGAATGCGCGCCCCGCCCACCAGCTCGAGTCCCTTGGCGCGTCCCCCGAAGCGGCTCGCCGCGCCGCCGGCCAGCACCGCGCTACGCACCGTCGTACTCGGCGGAGAGCCCCGGCTCTTCCTGCACGCGGACGCGCTCCAGCTGCACGCCGTTTGGCAGGCGCGGTGCTACGCGCTGCCAGACATGCACGGCGAGCGCCTCGCACGTGGGGATCTGCTTCCCGAAGGCGAACTCGGGGACGTCGTAGTTGATGTGCTTGTGATCGAATCGATCGTGGATCTCTTCGCGCAGCACGCGGTCGAGCTCATCCAACCGTACGACCATGCCGGTCTCCTCGTCCAGAGAGCCCGCCACCGTGACGTGACACTCGTAGCGGTGGCCGTGGCCATGCTCATGGGCACAGTCGCCGAACACGTCGGCGTTCTTCTCCGCGGACCAGTCGGGTCGGAAGTAGCGGTGCGCGGCGCTGAAGACGACGACACGCGTCAGGCGCACGGTAGACATGCCGGGAATGTAGTGTCGAATCAGAAGACCCGCACGGCCATCGCCTTGACGGCAAGCACGACCTCCGAGCCGAGCCCGATGCCGAGCTCCTCCAGCGCGCGCGGGGTGATGCGCGCCGCCAGATCCACGCCCACATCCACCATGAGCGTGACGCCCCCGCGTCCGTCGTCACCGATTCGCGTGACCTTGCCTCGGAACTCGTTGCGCGCGCTCGAGTGCAACGGCTCGAGACTCACCAGGACCTCGTCGGCCGGGATCGCGATGGTCGAGGGACCGGACTTGTCCGTCACGACCTGCACCTGGAGCGGCCCCACGCGCACCGTCTTGGCGCCGCTGCCGTCGGGCACGTCGGTGCGGAAGAGGTTCTCGGGAGTGACGCGACTTGCCTTTCCTTCAGCCAGGGCAATCAGGCGATCCGACCAGCGGTAGGCGTCCTCCAACTGGTGCGACGCCAGGCAGAGGGTGGTTCCCTGCGCCCGCTCTTCCTCGAGCACCTGGTAGAGTTGTGCGGTTGCGGCCCGGTCGGCGACTCCGGCCGGCTCGTCCAGCAGCAGCACGGCGGGCTTGAGGGCGAGTGCTCGGGCCACGGCGACGCGCTGGGTCTCACCCGCGCTCAGCTCGCGCGCCGGCCGCTCGGCGAGGTGCAAGACCTGCAGCCGCTCGAGCGCGGCCTGCGCGCGCCGGGCCGCTACCCCGCCCCGCACGCCGTGCAGCGCGAGCGCGTACACCACGTTGCGCCGCACGGTGCCGGTAAAGAGGTAGGGGTGCTGCTCCACCATGGTGACCCGACGCCGGGCAGCCTGACGATCCTGCCGTCCCACCACGAGGCCTCCGTCCAGGAGGATGGCGCCCGCGCGGGGCCGCTCCAGGAAGGCGAGAAGACGGAGCAGCGTGCTCTTGCCCGAGCCGTTGGGACCGACCAGCGCGGTGACCGTGCCGCGTTCTAGCTCGAACGCGTCGATGCTCAACACCGTGCGCCCTCCGTAGGCGTGGTCGATGCCCAGTGCCTCAAGCATCGCCCCGACCCTGGAAGAGCTGTAATAGCACGTTGACCGTGAGCGCCAGCGCGAGCAGCACCAGACCGAGTGCCATGGCGAGGGCAAGATCCCCCTGCGACGTCGCCAGGGCGACCGCCGTCGTGAGGGTCCGACTGTAGTGCCGGATGTTGCCTCCCACGATCATGGCCGCTCCGACCTCTGCCAGGACACGGCCGAATGCCACGACCACGGCGGCGAGCAGGGCGAAGCGTGCGGCCCGCGCCACCGAGAGGTGGGCGCGCAACGGGCTCGCGCCGAGCGTGAGCGCCGTGCGCCGCACCCGGGGGTCGATGCCCTGAACGGCGGCCGCGGTGAGTGCAGCGGCGATCGGTACCGCGAGCACGACTTCCGCGATGACGATCGCCCACCACGTGTACAGCAGCTCGGCACCGCCGATCGGACCGCGGCGAGCCAGCAGCCCCCAGATGAGCACGCCCACCACGACGGTGGGGAACGCGAGCATCGTGTTGAGTACCGTGATCGCGGCGCGCCGACCCCAGAACCGGGTGGTGCCCACGACGAAGCCCACGGGCACGCCGATGCCACAGGCCAGGATGGTCGAGATCAGCGCAACCCTGATGGAGAGGAGGGTGATGTCGAAGACTTCGGCGTCACCGCCTAGGATCAACTCGACGCCGCGCCGCAGGCCGTCCGCAAAGAAGTCCAAGAGCAGTTAGGAGATGGTGTACCCCAGTACGCCGATGAACCAGAAGTTGTGCGTCCACTTGCTCACGCCCTGGGTGAGGGGATTGAGCACGGGCGGCACGCCCGTCGCGGGCGGCTCGAAAAAGGCGTCGGGGTACTTGAGCTGCCAGATCATGTCCCGTGCTTCGATGCGCAGGGAGAGCCGGTTCCCCAGGTGCCAGCGGATGCCCGCCCACGGTGCGATCACGAACTTCGTGTCGTACGAGAAGCCGGCCATCACGGAGTCCTCCGGCACATTGCCGCCGAACGCCAGGCCCAGGGACGCGCCGATGAAGGGGGCCAGGCCGTGCCACGTCTTGTGGCCGGTGAAGTGGAGGCCGATCCCTCCCATCAGGTAGATGATCGACTGCTTCACCGTACCCAGTTCCCGCTCGTCGGGCAGCAGGGTGGGATCGATGATCAGCCGGTCGAGACTCGCGTAGAGCGCTTCGAAGCCGACGTTGGCCGGCCCGGAAAGATGGATGTCCAGGCGTGCTCCGCCGAAGGGGCCTTCGGCTGGTCCCACCCCGGCATTGCCACCGGAGCCCGTGGCGTATCCTCCCTCGACCCCCAGAATGAACTTGCCGAAGATGTCACCGTACGGAGAGGAGTCCGGGTCGTGGCCGACTTGGGCGGCGGTCGTCGTGGGCCAGAGGAAGAGCAGGGCGACCGTCGCCGCCCCGATGAGGTGTTTCATGCTGCTCCGGTGATAAATTGACATGGAACCTGGGTATCCCCTACAATCCCCTCGGTTACGAGAATGAGGCAATCTAGCCACCTCCTCCTAGCGCTACCACCCTGCGGGGTCCTGTTCTTCCTCGTGGGCTGGGCTGCCGTTGCGCCACTCAGCGCGCAGCAGGACTACCAGGTGATCCAGACCGAGAACTTCCGGCGTGAACCGTCGGGCCGGGCAGCGCTGCTGGCCACGGTGAACGCCGGTGTGGAGCTGCCTGGGGACAGCGTGCGCGGCCAATGGGTGGCCGTCACCCTCGAAGGGTGGATCTGGGCGCGATCCACCGCGTCGGGCGAGGCGCAGGGGTATGACCTGCGCGTCACGGCGAACAATGGCGAGAACCTGCGGGCGGCACCGAATGGGCGGGTCGTGGCGCGCCTCTCCGCCGGCTGTCTGCTCGACGAGGTCGAGCGCCGGCCGGGATGGATCCGTGTGAGGCGCAGTGCCTGGATGTGGGGGGGCTCCCTGAGGCGGGTCGGGACCCCAGCCGCCGCCTCCAGCCAGCCGCCGCCGGCCTCCAGTGCACTCCCCCCCGTGGATCGTGACTCCGTGGGGCTGGACTGGGCGGTCACCGCGACCGAGGCCGGGATGCACCGGACACCTGACGGCGCGCCGACGGGGTCGCTGGGAGCCGATGCCTCCGTGCGGATCATCGCGCGCTCGGGCGAGTGGGTGCGGGTCCAAGCGGAGGGGTGGATTCGCGAGAGCGATCTGCGACCGTCCTCGCCCGGCGTGCTCGTGGGGGTCAGCGGGGCCGAGGTGCGCTCGCAGCCGCAGGAGTTTGAAGGGAAGCTCGTCCAGTGGACCGTCGAGTACATCGCGATCCAACGCGCCGATGAGCTGCGCCGGGAGATTCCGGAGGGGCAGCGCTACATGCTGGCGCGCGGTCCTCTGCCCGAAGCGGGCTTCGTGTACGTCGTGCTGGATGACGAGCAGCTCCTTGGGGTGGAGCGCCTGGAGCCGCTCACCGAGCTCGTGATCATCGGCAGGGTGCGCACGGCCCGGTCCCAGTACCTGGGCAACCCGGTCCTCGACCTGGTGGATTCCGCCGTCAAGCGGGAATGAGGCTGCAGTCATGAACGAGAACCTGAAGACGAAGATCACTCGCAGACTGGACGATCTCTCCGACGAGGTGGGTCGGCAGGTCCTGGACTACATGGAGTTCCTGGATTCCCGGTACAACCTGAGTCGGCGTACCCCCTCCGCCGTGCAGCGCATCGCCGAGGGAATCGAGGACAAGATCGGGAGCGTCCGGTTGGCCGACGTCGCCGCCAAGGGCACCGCTCAGGTGGTGGACGCCGCTGCCAGTGTCATCGAGGGGCTGACGGCCGCCGGCCGGGTCGTGGCCGATGAGCTCGCGACGCCGGTGCCCAAGCCCAAGGGCGAGGAGGAGGAAGAGGAGGCGCCGCCGACCGACGCTTGACCTGCGCGCGCGGGCGCGCGTAACTTTCTTCATGGAACAGGTAATTGAAACGAATTGGACCCGCCGAGCGTCTCGCACGCGGCGGGTCTTTGCGCATATGGGAGAGTTGCGGTGAGCCGATTGCGTTCCGGGTATGCCCTCACCTTCGATGACGTCCTGCTGGTGCCACGTCACGCGACCGTGCACCCCCGTGACGTCCAGGTCCGCACCCGCTTCAGCCGGGGCATCGATCTCGGCATCCCGCTGA
>JBDGXT010000301.1:0-4021 GCA_039584455.1 Gemmatimonadota bacterium | reverse complement strand
GAGCACCCCGGATTCGGGGCCGTAGCCCAGCCAACCGAGTCCGATGCCCAGGATCGTGGCGACCCCTCCAATGCCCCCTCCGACCAGGATGCTGCTATAGAGGGTGACGGCGAGTTCGCCCAGCCGCTCCTGGACGTGGATGCGCGTCTGCCCACCGCGCGACGTGACGCGCACCTGCACCGCGCGCCGCTTCCCGAGCACCGGCTTCTTCGTTCTCCAGGTGAGCGACCGACCGAGCGCGTCGACCTGTCCCTCCGTGGAGAGCGCGGCCTGTACTTCGCTGACGATGTCGTCGTAAGCGGACTCGGTGACCTCGCCGCCCACGACGCGCTCCGACGCGATCACCGTCGGACTGCCGAGCCAAAAGGCACCCGCACCGGACTCGGCGGGGGGCGCGGCGGGTCCGCGGGCCTCCAGCTTGCGCGCCGCTCGCTCGACGCGCTCCGGCGAGATGCCGACGTCGTCGGCGATCTGCTGCACGGTTCCGAGCGACATCCCCTCTTCGGTCGGGTGCGCCAGTTGCTCCTCCGCCGCCCGCCGCACGATCTCCTCGACCTCGCGGTCACTGTAGCGCCGCACCGCGCCTTCCTCGGCGCGGAGCGCGAGCAGGAATGTGTCTACGGTCTCGAACCGATCGCGCGTGCGCAGGGTGAGGGCGCGTACCAGCGCCCGCTCGACCGATCTACCGACTTCCCGCATGTGTACACGGTGTCGATCCGGCAAATCGGTGAGCTCGCCAAGCCGGAGGGACTCGTCCGTTTGCCACGTCCCGGGGGGCTCGCCCAGCAGCATCTCGTACAGGACGCAGCCTAGACTGGTGAGGTACGCACCGCCGGCCGTGCTCACCGCCCGCGCGATGCCGAAGTCCGCGACCATGGAATGGCCCTCGGCGAACAAGATGTTCTCCGGCTTGATGTCGCGGTGCAGGATGCCTTGCCGATGGGCGTAGCTCAATGCGTCGCCCACGTCCTCCACGATGCCGAGGGCCGCCGCCGTGTCGATGCGTGTCTCGCGCAGCAGGCGCGCGCGCAGCGATTCGCCGTCGATGAACGGCATGACGTAGTACAGGAACCCGGCAGCCTCCCCCGAATCATAGAGCGCGATGATGTGTGGGTGCGTCAGGCGCGCGGCGATCTCGATTTCCTTGAGGAACCGTTCCCCGCCCAACGAGGCGGCGAGCTCCGGCTTGAGCACCTTGATGGCGACGTGGCGGTTGTGCCGCACATCTAGGGCGAGGTGGACGGTCGCCATGCCGCCCGCGCCGATGCCGCGCTCGACGACGTAGCGGTCGCGGAGCGCGTCGGTGAAGGCCGTGGGAAGGTCAGGCATCTGACAAAGATAGGTGCGGAGACGCTCAACCGTCACGGGAGCCCATGGGCGTGGAGAACCGGACCGCACGCGCATCTGCACGGTGACGACGCGCGCGGGCTTCACCCCCGGTTCGCGGCCTACTACAGGCAGACGTTCGGCGACCAGCCCCGCGAGCAGCTCGCGTAGGTCGTTGACGTAACGCGCGTTCTCCGGCGGCGTTCGTGGGCGACAGCGCTGAAACAGAAGGGGGTCGTTGAGCGTTGTAGGGTCAGGTGGGTGATGCCCATGAACCGACTCCCTACGCTCGTGATGACCCTGCTTGGTGCCGCCGTGGCGCTTGCTGCGGCCGTCGTTGCTTGGCCCTCCTCGCCATATGCGTCCGTTTCGAGAATGGTGCTCGCCGATGCCGTCGTCGTCGCGCTGGCGACCGGCGGCGCCGTCGCAGCTGCACGCGCCGGACGACTGAAGCCGCCCACCTGGATCCTGTGGGTCGCCTGCGGCGCGCTCTTGGGCGCCGCGGCGGCCGGGCCTGTGAAGCTGGCCCTCTGGCTCGTGCCCGGGGCGCTGGCGTTCGCGGCGGCCGGGATGTTCGCCGGCCTGCGGGGGTTCGCGGGAGCGCTGCGGCGACTCGGGCTCGTTCTCGCCGCCCTCACTGTCAACTTCACCTTCCTGTGGTCTGTGACGATGGGCGGCGGGCCGCGCTTCGCGGCGTCGGAGTTCCGAGCCAAGGGTTTCCGTGTCAACTCGTTCCTGGCCGACGTGCCGCTGCACGATGTCTGGGTGTTTCAGCTGCAGGGGGGCGCTGAGGGTCTCACGCTCTTCGACGCCATGGAGGTCTTCGCCGGCACCTCACCACTGGAGGCGAACACGGCGGTCGCTGCACTGGTCGCGGTCCGCATGCTCTGGGGCGGCCTGCTGGGAGTCGACGACGAGAGGTACTTCGACCAATCGAGTTCGTATACCATGCGACTGACGGAAGCAGATCGCGCACGCACGCTGGACGAGCCCGGGAGCGGGAGCGGGTTGTTTCGGACCGTCTACGCCTTCGAGAACGAGCGGCTGGCCGAGATGATGAACCGCACCGCGCACGCCTTCTTCTGCATGGCGCTCGAGCCGGCCGCCGACGGCTACACGCTGTACTGGGCGATCTACGTCAGGGAGACCGGTGGGCTCACTCCCGTCTACATGACACTCATCGACCCGTTCCGCAGACACATCGTCTACCCCGCGATCGTGCGCGGCGTGGAGCGCACGTGGGCGGCACGGTGGGATGAGGGGCGATAGCAGGGCGGCGGGCCTTCGCTTCCCTAGCCAGGGACTAGTGCACACGCCATCATTGGTGCGATAACCGTCCTTACGGAGGGCGGGAGACTCGTTGCGCAGCAGAGCGAGGCTGCGTCAGCCAGCCACCCGGCTGACGGGGCCTAAGTCCTTACGGAGGGCGGGGGACTCGAACCCCCAAGGGCTTGCGCCCGGCGGTTTTCAAGTTCCCTCTAGGGCTTTGCGTTTAGCTGCGTCCAGCTGCATCTAGCTCTCAAGCAACGGCTTGCGGTCAGACGGTTTTGCGTCCCGTTGCGTTTGGCTGCGGGGGTTTATGTCCGAGTCATGTCCAAGCGGTGGGCTCGAAGTCGTGGGCCTTGACGTCGCTAGCGAGGGACTAATCCGCACACCATCTTTGGTACCAGAACGCAAATGGAGCAGAGCTGTTATGAGATCCCTCTTGAAACGGACGACCGGGATTGTCGCTCCCCTCTTGCTACTGGTCTTGGCATCGTGCGCACCCGAGGGGCCTCCGAATATCCTGCTGATCGTCGCCGACGACCTGGGCTACTCGGATATCGGCTCGTTCGGCGGGGAGATCGCCACCCCTACTCTGGATCAACTGGCACAAGAAGGGTTGCGCCTGTCCAACTTCCACGTGCTTCCAAGCTGCTCCCCCACCCGCTCGGTCCTGATGTCTGGCACAGACAATCACGTGGCTGGCATGGGAACGATGGGCGAGTTTGTGACCCCCGAGACGGAAGGCCGTCCTGGGTACGAGGGATACCTCAACTTCCAGGTCGCGGCCCTCCCGGAGGTGCTGAAGGCGGGTGGGTACCACACGTACATGGCGGGCAAGTGGCATCTCGGTCACCTAGAGGAGACCACCCCGTTCGCCAGAGGCTTCGAGCAGACGTTCATTCTCGTGCCCGGCGGAGGGAGCCACTGGAGCGACCTCAGGCCGCTGTCGCCTCCGCAGCCGATGACCTACCGGAGGAATGGTGAAGTGGTGGAACAGCTGCCGGAGGACTTCTACTCGACCACGCATTACACGGACGTGCTGCTGCAGTTCATCGAGCAGAACCGCGGCGACGGCAAGCCGTTCTTCGCCTATCTGTCCTACACCGCGCCGCACGATCCGCTGCACGCCCCCAAGGAGTACATCGACAAGTACAGGGGCAGGTACGACGAGGGCTGGGATGTGCTGCGGGAAGCACGGCTCCAGGCGCTGAGGCAGCTCGGTATCGTTCCCGGCGACGCGACGCCCTACCCACGGCTGGCGTCGGTACAGGCCTGGGACGCGATGTCGCCGCGAGAGCGGCAGGAAGCCGCACGGGACATGGAAGTCTACGCGGCGATGATCGACTTCGTGGACGAGCAGATCCAGCGGGTGTTTGACTACCTGAAGGAGATCGGCGAATACGACAACACGATGATCATCTTCTTCTCG
>JBDGXT010000300.1:0-3227 GCA_039584455.1 Gemmatimonadota bacterium | reverse complement strand
AGCGAGAGCGCCATCCTGCGGGACATGGCGTTTGCCGGAGAGGAGCAGTTCCGCATGCGGGAGGCCCGCGAGATCATGGGCGACCTGCTCGACTCCCTGGAGGACGTGCCCGACGTGCTCAGGCGCATGCTGGCCACCGAGGCGCACTTCGACGTGCACGCGTGGACACGGCGCGTGAAGACGCTGATCAAGGTGGAGAGCGAGGCGGGGGAGAACCAGCCGGAGTTGTTCGAGTAGGACGGCGTCAGCATCGACTTCGTGCCCAGAAGAAAGGCGACGGACTGTTCCGTCGCCTTTCGCATGTGCGGTCGATCTCGGCCCTATGTCGCGGCGCTGCTCTCCCCCTCCTCCGCCGCGAAGAACGGCTGCCACTGCTCTTCCGGCGAGGGCTTCGTCAGCAGGCTCACCACCACGAGCAGCCCGATCGAGATCAGCACGCCCGGAATCACGATGTACTCGCTCGAGGCGAAGTCGAATTCGGTGCCGGCGATGCTGGCCGTGAAGCCCACACCCAGCCGGCTCAGCACCCCGATGCTCACGATTGTGCCCATGCCACCCGCGATACAGGCCACGCCGCCCTGCGCCGTCACCCGCTTCCACAGGAAGGCCGCCAGGAGTGCCGGGGTGAGGCTCGCCCCCACCAGGGAGTAGGCGTACAGCGCCATCGAGAGCACGGTCTGGAACTGTGTGAGCAGGAAGATGCCGATGATCCCGAACGCCATGATGGACGCGCGCTGCACGGTGAGCTTCTGCTTCTCGGTCGCCGCCGGGTTGAGGAACCGCTCGTAGATGTCGCGGCTCGTGTTGGTGGATGGCACGAGCAGGAAGGTGTTCCCGGTGGAGAGCACGATCGCGACGCCGGCCGCCAAGAGAACGGCGCCACCCAACAGCGGGAGGCCGTGCCGCGCGATGTAGAGGATGATCGTTTCCGATGCCGCCCGGCCCACGATGGAGGTTTGCTCCATCAGATCGGGGTAGGCGGCGCGGCCCACGATGGCCACGAGCGCGAGCGCGGTCTCGATGACCACCACGCCCAGCACCATTCCGATGACGGCCCGGCGCGCGGCGTTGGCATCCTTGGCCGAGAAGAACTTCTGGTACATCCCGCTCTCGCCCAGCAGCAAGAGGAAGGTGGGCAATGAGACGCCGATCACCCACAGCAGGTTGTGGCCCCCTGTCGGTGACGTGAAGTTCTCCGGCAACCGCGCCAGTACCTCGCCCACCCCTCCCACCTGGAACACCATGTAGGGCAGGGTGAACAGGATCCCCAGCGTGATGATGATGCCGTTGAAGATGTCCACCGTGACGATGGACATCATGCCCGCCAGCATCGTGAAGATGATGATGGTAGCCGCCGTGATGTACATGCCGGTGGTGGGGCTGATCGCGCCATCACTCACGATGGAGAGGATCCAGCCGCCACCGCGAAACTGATAGGCGGCGATCGTCACGTACGCCAGAATGATGGCCAGCGTGCCCAACAACCTGGCCGCTGCGTTGTAGCGCTTCTCCAACAGGTCGGGAACGGTGTACTCCGCGATGCGCCGCACCCTGCCGGCGATGAAGTAGGCCACGATGAGTCCGACCCACGCCCCGAACGAGAACCACAGCTCCGCGATGCCCGTGCGGTACGCGAGGCCCGCGCCGCCGAACAGCGAGCCCGAGCCAATCCAGGTGCAGACCAGCGTGCCGACCAGCAGCACCACCGGGACCGACCGGCCTGCCACCATGAAGTCGGCGTGGCTCTTCACCTTGCGCGAGCGCCACAGACTGATCCCCACGAGGATCAGGGGGTAGGCGAGGACGACGGCCAGAAGGAGGGTCATGCGATCTCCACGGAGTGGGGATAGATGGCCGGCAAAGTGGCGGTAAGATGCGGAGGTGTCACTCCGGCCGCAACGGCTCTTCGACGTGGTGGCAGGCCGCCCAGCGTCCCACCTCGACCTTGTGCCACGCCGGGGCCTCTGCGCGACAGCGGTCGTCCTTCTTGGGATGCGGACAGCGCGGCTCGAACGGACAGCCGGTGAGCGGCTTGGCGGCAGCGGTCGCTTCGCCGACGACGGGCAAGGGCTTGCGCTGCGAGGTGGGCTCGGGTGCCGGCACCGCGGCGAGGAGTGACACAGTGTAGGGATGGAGCGGATTGGCGTACAGCGCCTCGGCCGGCGCGACCTCCACCAGCTTGCCCAGGTACATGACGGCCACACGGGTCGCGAGGTGCCGCACGACGGCGAGGTCGTGCGCGATGAACAGGTAGGTGAGACCGTGCCGGTCGCGCAGATCGGCCAGCAGGTTCAGCACTTGAGCCTGCACCGAGACGTCGAGCGCCGAAACGGGTTCGTCGAGCACGACGAACTCCGGGCCCACCGACAGCGCTCGGGCGATCCCGACCCGCTGCCGCTGCCGCGCGCCAGGCGATGCACGGTGATCGGTTCCCGCACGGCCGCGCCGACGGTCATGCGCGGGTTGAGGGAGCCGTAGGGGTCCTGGAACACGATCTGCATCTGCCGGCGCAGCGCGCGCAGGGCGGGCGGGTCGAGCCGAAAGACATCCATGCCGTCGAACCGCACCGTGCCAGCGCTCGCGGCAACGAGCCGCAGGATCGCGCGCCCCAGGGTCGTCTTGCCGCTGCCACTCTCTCCCACCAGCCCCAGCGTCTCCCCGCGCGCCACGTTCATGCTGACGCCGTCTACGGCGCGCACGGTGTGAGGCGGTTGGAGGAGGCCGCCGCCCGAGCGGAATTCCACCACGAGGTGCTCGACCTCGACCAACGGAGCGCCGGCGATCATGGCTTCCTCCGCACGGGCTCGTCCACCAGCCAACACCGGGCGTGCTGCTCGGTGGGCATGGCGAGCGGCGGCGGCACCTCGGCGGTGCACCGGTCCCAAACGTGGCGGCAGCGCGGGTTGAAGCGACACCCGGCGGGCCATCGGGTTGCGGGTGGAACCGCACCGGGAATCACCGGCAACCGCCGCGTGGGGGCATCCAACCTGGGAGCGGCCTGCAGTAGCGCCTCGGTGTATGGGTGCGCCGGCTGCGCGAACAGGGCCGCCGTCGGCCCCTCCTCGATGATCTGACCGCCGTACATTACCGCGATGCGGTCGGCGATACCGGCCACGACGCCCAGGTCGTGGGAGATCAGGATCATCGCCATCCCGAGCTGCCGCTTGAGGTCGGCCAGCAGCTCCAGGATCTGCGCCTGGATCGTCACGTCGAGCGCCGTCGTGGGC
>JBDGXT010000045.1:0-12396 GCA_039584455.1 Gemmatimonadota bacterium | reverse complement strand
GGTCGATCAAGGAGAACTTCATCCCACCCACGGAATACCGGTATCCCTATATGGGTGAGGAGTAGCCTCCCGGCTGCCGGGGGTTCGTGCCCTCGAACGGCCGCCCAGCGGTTGGTTGACGGGTCTCCGAGCCTGCTTCCGGGCCGCTGGGCGGTCCCCCTTAGGACCCCCTTTGTGCGCTAAGTCACTGTCTGGCATGTGATTTAGGCACTTGATTCCGGTTCAGGACACCCCGAGATTGCGGCATCTTGCCACAACTCCTCCGTAAGGACTGGTAGGCGTGCGAATTACGAGATTCATTCCGGCCCTCCTGGCCGTTGGAGTGACTGTCACGGGCTGTGAGCCCGGCAGCATTACCGAGGCCAGGAACGAGCTCCAGGACGGACCGGCGCGGACGCTGGTGCTCAGCATTCCGGTTGCCAGAGACACGTTCTACGTGGATTCCGTCCTCACCGACTTCCTCGACGTGACCACGGTTACGCTGTCCGATGGCCTGCTGGCCGTTGAGGCCACCGAGGGGACCTTCGGCCTCGACGTGGGCGCCATCACTGGTCCGGTCTCCGGGCCGCTTCCGCCCGTCAACTTCTCGGTGCAGGACGGCGTCGAGTTCGTGGGCACGGATCTCAACCTGGGCGAGTTCGAGGACGCGGCCCGCGACGCCAGCGTGAACACGGCCTTCGCCGTCGTCACGGTGGTCAACCAGGCCGATGCCCCGGCGACCCTGACGGACTTCTTCGTCGGCGTCGTCCGCATCGACCCCGCCACCGGCAATCTCGATAGCGTGGCAGGCCAGCCCGACTACCAGACTGACGGTGGTGGGACCCCGATTCTGGCCCTGTTGGCCGACGGGGCGGGGAACACCTTCGCCATTCCGCGCAGCGGTACTGCCGGGGACACCCTGTTCTCCGCAGCCCTGGTGGACCGGCTGGTGGACATGCTGCTCGATGGCGAGCGGGTGGCCCTCGTGGGCGCGGGTGACGTCACGGTGGGTGACGGCTCCAACGCAACCGTCACGGCCACCGACCAACTCGTGGTTACGCTCAAGCCGGTGATCGGGTTCGACTTCACGATTCCGGCGGGCGGGGTGAGCGTGGATAGCAGCACCACGCGCGACGGCCTCGACCTGGATGACGAGAATGCTGACGACATCGTGGCGCGGCTCGACTCGGCGGTGGCGACGCTCGTCGTGGAGAACGGGACGCCCTTGGGCGTGGAGGCGTTCATCGTCGTCGTGGCCGACTCGGTCGCTGATGCCTTCAGCGCTCCGGCGGGGGCCGCGCTCGACACGGTGCGGGTATCGCCCGCCGCAGTGGACGCCAACGGCCGGGCGACGCAGCCCACGACCGACACCTCGGCAGTGAACATCTCGCCCGACGAGGTGCGGATCTTCCTCGGGCCCGTGTTCACGGCCGGTATCAGGCTGCGGCTCCTGCCGCCGGCCGGCGGTCGCGGAGCCATCAGGGCGTCGGACCGGATCGGCGTGAACGCCGGGATAACGATCTACGTGCGGACGGGAGGCACCCCATGAAGCGCCTGAGCATCGCACTTGCAGCGACCCTGGTGTTCGGGGGCGACCTGCTGGCGCAGGCGGTTCCGGAAGACGCCCAAGCGACGAACGTGCCCATGGCGTACCGCCGCACGCCGCAGCTGCGGGTGGATCCCTTCCGCCACGTCATGATTCCCCACTGGGGGCTGGTGGTCTCGGGCGGCGGCGTAGTCGGGAACAACACCGTCAGCATTGCCGACGTGCGCTCGCTCATCTACCTGGCCGACAACGACCAGCTGTTGGTGGGCGATGCGCTGGACGTGCTGTCGTCCATCCCCGACGGCGAAGGCCTCCGAGTCGACGGCGAGCTGGAGGGTGGTCTGTACCTTGGCGGCCCCTTCGGGCGCCACGTCAGCCTCGGCATCTCGGCCAAGGGGCGCTCCTACGGGATCGGCAAGGTGAGTGACGGTGCGGTCAGCATGCTGCGGGAAGGCAACGCCGCCCAGCAGGACTTCGACCTGGGAGACTCCAGAGGAGTGGCGCTGGGCACTGAGGAGCTCGGTGCGCACGCCGTGGTGCGGCTGGGGCCGATCGCCAGCGAGGACGGTGTGGTGTTGACCCTGGGAGCCGGCGCACGGCTGGTCAAGCCGCTGTTTTACTATAACGGCACCACGACTCTCGATAGCCGGCTGCGCGCGACGGGCGACACGGTCGCCGCCGCGGTGACCGTGGAGACGCTCGAGACAACCGACGTCGAGTTTACGGTGGACCTCGGTTCCGACGTGCTCGCCGACTTCATGGTGCGGCTCGAGTGGCCCACTTCGGGTATCGCCGTGGAGGCGATGTTCGCGAACATCGGCACGGTCACGGTGGACAACCTCGAGCGCTCGACGTGGGAGTTCCAGGTAGAGACCACGGCGCTCGCCGAGGTGCTGGACTCCCTGGACTCGGATCTCGCGACCGACGGCGTGCAGTTCAAGGATTTGACCGTCCAGGACACCGTGTCGCGTGAGGTGAAGGTACCGCGCATCATCCGGTTTGCCGCGAGCGCCTGGGCAAACCGATTCCTGCAGCTCGACGTGAGCGCGCGGCTCAAGACGACGGGGCAGGTGTTCGAGTACCCGTTCGAGGGCGAGCTGGGCACCACCTGGCGCTTCATCCGGCAGCTGCCGCTCAGGGCGGGGCTGATCGTGGGCGGCGCTCAGGACATCGGTTTCAGTGCCGGCCTGGGTCTGGAGACCCGCAACCTGTTCCTCACCCTGGCGGGCCGCACCGTCGGTGGCTTCCTCGCCCAGGGCACCGGCGTAGCCGCGCGGCTCGAGCTGGGGTTCTTCCCTTGGCTGCGCCACCCCACTACCAGTCGCTGGGCGTTTCACATTCCCGAACCGGTTATACTTGTCGGATGCTGAAACCAGAATCGGGCGTTCGCGCCGCCCTGGCCATCACGTTGGGAGTTACGCTTGGGGCCTGTGCCGGCGAGCAGCCGGGCTCCCAGGCGGTGGGCCGCGCACCCGAAGCGGACGAGCCCTACTTCGCCAGCCTCGCCCAGCTCACGTTCGGCGGGCAGAATGCCGAGGCATATTTTTCGCCCGACGGCACGCAGCTCGTCTTCCAGCGCACCGACTCCGACACGACGTGTGATCAGCAGTACGTGATCAATACGGACGGAAGCGGGATGCGCCTGGTGTCGAACGGACTGGGCCGCACGACGTGTGGGTACTTCCACTCCGGCGGGACGCGCGTGTTGTACTCCAGCACGTTCCACGCCGGCGAGCGCTGTCCGCCCAACCCCGACTTCAGCCAGGGCTATGTCTGGCCGCTGTACGACTTCGACGTGTACACCTCCCGCCCCGACGGCAGGGAGCTCGAGACGCTGTTCAGCTCACCGGGCTACGACGCGGAGGCGACGCTCTCTCCGGACGGCGAGAAGATCGTGTTTACCTCCACCCGGGATGGTGACCTCGACGTCTACACGATGAACGTGGACGGCACCGATGTGCGGCGGCTCACGACCACGCTGGGGTACGACGGCGGGCCGTTCTTCTCGCACGACGGCAAGACGATCGTGTACCGGTCGTGGCACCCGGAGGCGGGTCAGGACCAGGAGGATTACCGCCGGCTCCTTGCCCAGAACATGGTGCGGCCCAGCCGCATGGAGATCTGGGTGATGGACGCCGATGGCTCCAACCAGCGGCAGGTGACGGATCTCGGGGGCGCCAACTTCGCGCCGTTCTTCCACCCCGACAACCGGCGGATCATCTTCGCGTCGAACCACCACAACCCGCGCTCCCGGGACTTCAATCTGTACATGATCAATCGGGATGGCTCCGGCTTGGTTCAGGTGACCACTCACGGCGAGTTCGACGGCTTCCCGATGTTCTCGCCGGACGGATCGAAACTGGTGTTCGCGTCGAACCGTTATGGGGAGGTAGAAGGGGAGACGAACATCTTCGTCGCCGACTGGGTAGAACCTGCAGGTGGAGGTATGCAGTAGGTGAAGCGGAAGAAGTCGCAGCGGGAGCAGCCGCAAGAGAAGCAGGCGAAGCAGGAGCCGGTCGAGGAGCGGTCGGCCAGGAAGTCCACGTCGCAATCGGCGAAGGATTGGATCAAGTCGATCGTCATCGCGCTGGTGATCTGGTTCTTCCTGCGTGCGCTCCTGGTGGAGGCGTTCCGCATTCCTTCGGGCAGCATGGAGAACACGCTGCTCGTGGGCGATTTCCTGTTCGTGAACAAGGCGCTGTACGGGGCGGAGATCCCCATCGTCAACAAGCGCCTTCCCGCGTTCCGTGAGCCGCGTCGGTTCGACATCGTGATCTTCGATTCGCCCGAGGAGGCCGGCGTGAATGTCGTGAAGCGCGTGGTGGGACTGCCGGGCGACACGCTGTCAATGATCGGAGGGGTGCTGCACTTGAACGGTAGCGCCGTGCCGGAGCTACACGCGTGGCAGGGCGACCAGATGAGCGATCCCGAGGACCCGCGCATGCGCGACTGGCAGGTGCGCTACCTCGTGGACCGCGACCGCCGCACCTACCGGCCCTCGCTCAAGAACTGGGGTCCGATCGCCGTGCCAGCCGACTCGTTCTTCGTGATGGGGGACAACCGCGACAACTCCTACGACTCGCGGTATTGGGGATTCCTGGGCCGCGATCGTATCGCCGGGCGGCCGCTCGTCATCTACTACAGCTTCGACAAGAACGGGGTGATGCCGCTGCCGTTCATCACCGGCATTCGCTGGGGTCGCATCTTCTCGGCGCCGAGGTAGCACACCTCTCGTTCGCACAACATGAGACCCGGATGGGCACTCGCCCTCCGGGGTTTCTTTTGCTAGTGCGTAGGAAGGTTTAATGATAAGTTGACAAAACGGGAAAAGACGAAAGAAAACATTGCGTAATTGCGGTCTTCTAACATATTGTCACTGTCCATGTCCGAAGAGCTGGATCGCATCGACCGGCACCTGCTCGCCCTGCTTCAGGCAGCGGGTCGCTCCCCCTACCAGGAGCTGGGTGACGCAGTGGGCCTGAGTGCCCCGGCCGCCTACCAGCGAGTGCGCAAGCTCGAGGCCGCCGGCGTGATCACGGGGTATCACGCGCGCGTGGCCCCGGGCCGGATCGGACGGGCGGTCGTGGCGTTCGTGCGGGTCTTCCCTGGGCAGGCCACCGACGTGACGCGACTGCTGACCGGGTGGAAGGCCGCGAGTGAGGTGCTGGAGTGCCACCGCGTGACCGGCACGGACGGCTACGTGCTGAAGCTCAGGTTGGGAAGCGTCGCAGAGCTGGATGCCCACCTCGAAGCGGTTCGCCGATCGGGGTGTGCTGCGGAGGCCCATGTGGGACTGGGGACGGTCTTCGAGCGGTGGGTGCTGCCCGTCGAGTAGCTCCCTAGGCGGCACCGCACACGGCAGCGTCGCGCCTAGCGGGCACCGCGGAGGAGCCTGGTTGTGGTGTTGTCCGCCGGGGGCCCGTGTCTACTGGCCGACGAGCTCCTTGTCGGAGGGCTGGGTGACGTTACGCGGCACGTAAACCGCCTGCCGTCCGCACTTCCCACACTTCAGCGTCACCTGCCGGTGTGTCCCGAATCGAGCTCTTGGTAGCCGCCGTTTCGGGGTCCGATCGATGTTCTTGTTTCCACAGGATGGGCAACTGAGCTGCTCGCGGTCGCGATCAGCGAGGATGAGCTGAAGGGCTTCCGCGGCTCGATACTCTTTGATCCCACGACGTCCCACGGCATCCACTCCCACACAAGAGGGCCCGAAATGTATCGTCTCCATGGGTCGGTGGCTACCCCGCTGCCCTTGACGGTCAGCTCGGGAGGGCTCACACTCCCTATGTACTGCCAGATTCGGAGCGGCTATGACCCCTGCCGAAGAGCGCGATGAGGGGTACGTGAACGTCGCGGAGGTGGAAATCGACGCCGTGCAGCCCGGCAAATCGGGCTTCGTCCTGACGGGGCGGGGAAGCGATCGTGCGGACTATCGGCTCGAGGTGGAGCTGGAGATGCCGACCGACCAGCGGACCCGCCAGGTGCTGGGTGAGCTCCTGGCCCAGTCCGACTGGAGGGTGCTGCGCCGGACTCCGCAACCCCTTCGGCCCCGACGCCCCAAGACCGCGCGGAAGTCGCTGACCTAGCAGCACGGTTCTCTTCCGGCCTGCAGCGTTTAAGTTGTTGATTAACAACAACTTGAACGCTGTTTGTTGTCGGTATGTGGCAGCTTGACTCCGGTGGCTCCACCGGCTAGCTTGGCGCCCGAAACCCCCATTGAAGGAGCCCTGATGGCCCGCGAGCTTGGCGGTTCGCAAATCTCGGCACTCTTGGAGTCGGTTCCGGGCATTCGGAGCGTGCTTCGCAGCCCCGTGGCCGACGCCATCGTCCACATGATCCGTGCGAGTGCGGGCCTCGAGGGCTTCCGGCTCGATCAGGCCCAGGAGCTGGTGCAGTACTCGGTGCGGCGTGGTCTGATCAGCGCGGACGAGGGGGACGAGTTGATGCAGGATGTGTCTGCCTCCGCCAAGGGCAGGCGCGCAGCGGCCAACGCTCGGAAAGCCAAGAAGGCAGCCAAGAAGAAGTCTGCCAAGAAGTCCGCCAAGAAGGTTGCGAAGAAGAAGCCTGCGATTGCGAAGAAGAAGCCTGCGAAGAAGAAGCCTGCGAAGAAAAGGCCCAGCGGCAAGAAGCCGGTGAAGAAGGTCAAGAAGCGCTAGATTCGGAACCCCTGCACCAGGGCCCGCAGGCGCTCAGCGGCCTCGTTGAGTTGATTGGCCTGCGCAGCCATCTCCTCGGTCGATGCTCCCTGCTGTTGGGCCGCCGCTGCTACCTCTTCACTCGATGACGCATGTGTCTGGGCCGCCTCGCCGGCCTGTGCGACGTCCCGTCGGATCTGCTCGGCAGCGGAGAGGTTCCTCGTCGCTTCGTCCCTGACCCGAGCGGCGGCGCTCTCCACCTCCCCGATAGCCGTGGCGATCTCCTGAAGCGCCCCGGCCGCGCCCTGGGCGATGCTCTCGATGCCCTGCACCTTGGTGCGGCCGGCGGCCATGGTGCCCGATACCTCGCCCACTTGGGACCGGACGGCCTGTAGCGTATCGGTTACCTCCTCAGCGGCCCCGGCGCTGGAATCGGCTAGCTGCCGGACCTCGTCAGCCACGACGGCGAACCCGATACCTCGCTCACCGGCCCGCGCCGCTTCGATCTGGGCGTTCAGTGCCAGCAGGTTCGTCTGTGAAGAGATGCGCTTGATCAGCTCGACGAAGTCGTACACACCTTCAGAAAGACGGTCGAGTTCCTCGACCTGCGAAGCGCTGGTCTGCACGACATCTCCCAGCTCGAGGAGTGCCGAGGCTGAAGCGGCGACATCCTCGCGGTAGCGAGCCGCGAGGCGGTGGATCTCGCTCCCGAGCTGCGCCACCCGGCCTGCCATCTCACCGTTTCGCTCCGTCGTAACTCGCAGATCCTCGAGGGCCGTCGAGCTGCGCGCCAAGCCGCTCACCTGCTCGCCCGCTCCCGACGAGACCTCGATCATGGCGGTGGAGATCTCGCCGGCGGTAGCCGCCAACTGCTCGCTCACCGCCGAGAGGTCGGTTGCCGTGGAGGCGATCCGCTCGGCCTCCGAGACCAGGTTCTCCACCAGCGTCCGCAGCTTGGTGCTGATGCGAGCCATGGCGTCGGCCAGGGATTGGAGCTCACGCGGCATGCGACCGATCTCGACGGGTCGCAGATCTCCCTCGCCGAAGCGCCGTGCCACCGCCTCGAGCCGCGTCAGAGGACGCTCAATCGAGCGCAGCGTGGTGATTCCTACGGCGAGCCCTGCGAGGATCGACGCGGCGAGCACTGTCCACACGAGCAGACGCCGTCGTGCGCTGTCGATCTCGAGGTCCTGTGCGATCTGGTCGGCGCGGTCACGCTGCTGCGCCGAGAAGTCCTGCACCAGCTGCAACAGCTGCTCGGCCGGTTCCCGTACCTGGCGCGCCGTCTGCTCTGCCGCGCGGCGACGCGCGAGATCGAACTGCGCGTGCGCGAGGCTGTACCGGACCTCCACCTCGGCCTGCAGCTCTCCGATCCGGGAGATCATCAGCCGGTCGGCCTCCGTGAGGTCGGGAAGCGCGCGCAACTGGCTCTGGTAGGTATAGGATCGCGCACCCGCCTGGTGGAACGACTCTCGCGCGTCGACGGACCGGTCCGTGAGGTACTGCTCGCCTGTGCGCATCTCATCGAACAAGGTGACGACGAGGCCGTTGCTGATCTCGGAGACGCTGGTGAGGGCCTCGAGTTGCCGGCGCATGGTCTCGCCCAACGTGCCCAGCGCCGATACGCCGATGAGTGCGACGATGACCAGACCCGCAATGAGGGTGCCCTGTCCCACCGCCACGCGGGCCTTGAGCGTGTCCAGGCGCTGAGCGAGGCCCATCACTGCGCCGGCACGATGCGGTTATCGCGCACGATTCCGATGACCACGTCCTTGTCGGGCACGTCGCCGTACGCGTCGAACGCGATGGTGCCCGTCACGCCGTTGAAGGCAGGGTTGTCGCTGCCAACGCCCGAGAGGTAGAGGCGGATGCGCTCCCGGTCGGGTCCCACGGCTTCGATGGCGTCGGCCAGCAGGTAGACGATGTCGTAGGCCCCTGCCCCGTGGTGGTCCGGTAGGCGATCGCCGTAGGCTTCCTGGTAGGCTGCGACGAAGCGCTCGTTGGCCGCCCCGGCCTGACCCGGCAAATACGCCGACGAGATGTACGTGCCGCTGGCGTCGGTTCCCGACTCCTCGATGCCGGCAAGGCCGTCCCCGCCCATGATCGGATACGCGAAGCCGAGCGAGTCGGCGGTGGCGATGATGCGCTCCGCACCTTCGCGTGTGCCCGCGACCATGATCGCTTCAACGCCGCCCCGCTGGAGGAGACGGCGCAGGTACGGCTCGAACGTGGCGAGTGAGGCTACGTACGGATCCTGCGTGAGGATGCGGCCGCCCATCGCCTGGAACGCTTCTGAAAAGGCAGAGCGAACTCTGCGGCCGTAGTCGTCGTTCTGGTAGATAACGCTCGCCGTACGTGCCTGCAGCTGGTCCCACGCCCAATCGGCAAGGCGCTCACCGTGCACCACGTCGCTGGGACAGACTCGGAACGTGTAGGGCCCGGACTCGGTCACGAGCGGGCTCGAAGCGGATGGCGAGATCTGCACGACGGGATTGCGACCGCCATTGTAGATCGGGGCGGCGGCGATCGTGGCGCTGCTATTGAGGTGACCAATGACCGCTACGAGCCCCGGCCGGTCGTACAGCTCTTGCGCCACGTGCACCGCGACGTCGGTGGCAGCGCTGTCGTCCCGTGTCAGGAGCACGAGGGGCCGGCCCCTCACACCGCCCTCGTCGTTGATCTCGGCGATGGCGAGTTCGGCCCCGAGCTGCATGGAGGTCCCTCGGGGCTGCGAGAAGGGGCCCGCTAGCCCGATCAGGATCGGGTCGTCTCCCCTACCGCATCCGCCCACCAACGTGAGGCCCAGCAGGGAGAGGGCCAGACGGTTCGCTAACGATCGCACGCGGGCAACGTAAGCGCCGCCGCGCGGTGAGCGCAACGGCTACATTGAGCGTATGCCCGAATTGGTGTTCGGTTTCGCCGAGGTGCTGCGTCGGCTACTCGACGCGCGCTCACCCGAAGAGCTCGAGGAAAGCTGGTCGGCGGCGGAGGTGGACGTGCTCGGGTGGGCCGCCCTGGGGCCCGCACGGCGCCGGGACGTGCGCCAATGGGAGCGTGCCCTGGACGAGGCGGACGGGCTCCTGCTACGGCTGCTCGATCGCGTGCCGGTACTCGCGGCCGGGGCCGAACCCGCGGCAGTGCACGTGCGGGTATTCCGACTGCCGGAGTTGGAGCGACTACAGCACGCCACTGCGGCGGCGCTGGTGGCGCAGCGATTCGGCGCAGCGGGCCTCCGGGCGGTCGTGGCGGATCAGGAAGCGCCCCTGCCGCGGCGCTACTTCGCCTTCCTCGCGCTGGCCGAGCGGCACCGCGAGTCCGACTGGCCACTCTTCGCCCGCTACCTCACGCCCGAGGCGCACCACGCCTTTGTGGGCACGGCGGCCGAAGCGGCGCGGTTTTACCCGGGAATGGATGCCTCGGCGCGCCTCATGGAGTTGTTCGAGGCGGTTCGCAGTGATTTGCACCTGCGGGAGTTCCTGAGCCCGCGCATCCTGGAGTCACTGTACGTGCTGGACCAGCCGCAGACGCTGACGTTCTTCCGTGAGCTGCTCACAGCCGGGCACACCAATCTCGATCCGGCACAGTGTGAGGTGACGCACGCGCTCGTGATGGTGCGGCGGTTCACGGGGCAGTTGGAGGCAAACAGCAAGTACGTCGATCTCACGGCGGCCGACGTCCACGATGCGCTGGACCGGGCCGAGGAAGTGTTCCGGCGGGAGCGCGAAGTGCTCACGCCGGTCGTCGTGATCTAGTCGGGAACGCCCTACCAGCGGAAGGCGCGGCGTAGCACCACGGTGCCGGCGTCGGGCAGGCTCTCTTCTGGGATCGTTCCTGGAAAGAGAAGGGCGTTTCCAGTCGGGTCGTACTGGCCGATCCACTCCAGGGAGTCCGGTACCACGTCCCCCTCCGCTTCCGACTGCAGCGTATCCGCGAACCATGTGTACGTGATGACACGGGTCGACCGATCGTATTCTCCGTCGATCCAGTCCCCGCCGGGGAGCGTGCGGTACTGCGCGATGCCGCCTCGGTACATCAGCAGGTCGATGACCGGTTCGTCGCGACCGATTGTGGTCCCACGCCAGCGGCCGGCGAACAGGGGACGCGCGAGCGGGTCCTGCTCGGCCATCGTGACGACGTTGCCCTCGTCGGTCTCCAGCAGTAGGCGGTCGCGAGCGAACCAGTAGGTCACGCGGAACGAGGTGTCACCCACGGCTTCGATCCACCGCGGGGACGCGAAGTAATCGAGGGCGTACATGTCGTTCACGATCAGCATCGAGTCGCCGTAGAAATCGAGCCAGAGGGGCCGACCCTGGTGCACGCCCACCCAGCGCTTGAGAAGCCGCGGGTCGGCCTGTCCGCCGTCGAACACGGCGGACAGCACGAACAGTGTGCACAGTACGGTGAGCGCTCGCATCCATCCCCCTGATTCCCTAGGGCCATCCGGGATTGGAAGCACAGTTTACATCAAAGCCCGGCGCGCGGCCACGAGCACCTATTCTGGTGGTCGGGGTAGAGTTACATTGAGCGACGCTATGACCGTGACCCCGTCATGACCGTGCCGGATATCTCGCGATCCACCCAGACCTGGAGCGACCGCGGTGAGGCGCTGGGGCACTTCTTCCAGCGGGCGGGAGAGGCCCCCCGTCTAGTCGCCTACGACTCGGAGATGGGGTGTCCGCTGCACAACTCGCTCGCGGCCCTCGAGTGGACGCTGGCGGTGGGAATCCTCAACGAGTCGGACCTGATCCACGCGGCTCGGCTCAGCGGGGAGGCCGCCGCTGCGGTCGTGGAGCGCCGGAGCGACGGGCGGCAGCAGTTTGCCTACCTCGGTCCGCGGATCGACGCGCCGCCGGTGGATCCGTACGAGGGATCCATGCTGTACGATGAGCCGGGGGTACGGGCCTACGGCTTCGCCCAGCGAGCGCACGCGGTCGCCCACTTCCTGCGTGCCACACAGGGAGTTGGAGGGGTGATCTCCCTCCTCTCGCGGCGGGCCCCCGAGCTGCTGCACGTGCGGCGCTGGCTCGGTGCGCTGTTCGAGAATCCTGCACCCGAGATCTCCAATCTCCTGTTGGCCGGCTGGTTCGCCACGAGCGGGGGTGGCGTGCTGTTCGCTCCCGCCCACCCCGGAGAGCCCTACGTGTACCAGGAAGTCGGGGCTGAGCAGTAAACCGATCGGGATCACCCTCCGACACATCCTCCAGTACCATGACGTGCGCGGCCACCCATCGATTGGTGGGTGCCGGCACCGATTGTAACAATTCGGAGTGGGGATGTGGAACGGCTGTGAGCGCCGGTTGTGCACAAGTCCACATGAGGTGGAAACCGCGGGAAACGCCACGCAGACCGGCGGATCTTCTTCCACACGTGTAAACACGAGAACGCTCGATCCAAAGAAAAAGCGGCGCTTGCAGGGTCGTGGCCGCCCCTTAGATTAGCCTCGCGTCTTGCAGGAGAAGGGTGAGGACCTCGTCAGTCTTCGCTACGCCTTGTGAGACGTGCCCGAGAAGGGAATTCCGGGGAGGCCGCCGACTCAAACAAGGGCTTCGGGCGTCCGTCGATCCGGGTGAATCACCTCTATCGGGCAGATGGGGCCAGTCGCGCGCCTCATCCATGCCGATTTGGCGCCTCGGTGTGCAGTGCGAGGAGTTGGTACGCGACCCGACTGACTCGCAGCGCCCACGCTGGTGAACCTTGCGGCCGTGGCCAGGCCGCTTGGGGATGGAAGCCGGAGCC
>JBDGXT010000299.1:0-2970 GCA_039584455.1 Gemmatimonadota bacterium | reverse complement strand
GGCGGATGGGTACGACGATCGCGCTCTCGAGGCAGGGGCTGACCCCAACCGTCTCGATTCCTCTCGCGTCGTGCACTCATGGCATTGCCTCCCGGCAGCCCGGCTGTCGTCTCGTGGCGAGGTCGACCCGTGGCTTTGCGTCCCAGAGTTTCCCCTGGTTTGCTCTTTTCGGCCAGCAACGCATCCCGGGCGAAATCCCGGGAATCCGCTGAACACCAAGTACGCAACTCGGATGCCACACATCCCCTCCCGAGCCACGTCCTTGTACGACGACAACTTACGAGATTCCCGAAGAACCCGCTGTGGTAACCGTCACATTGGGGTTTCTCTCGAAACGCCAGGAATCCGGGCGGTTTGCAGGGCCCGTTTTCGGGGCCCGTTCGCCCGCCGTCGAGGCTCCAATGTGGGGGGAAGCGGGGTTTGGGGATATGGCGTAGATCACGCCCGGAACCCCAGGCGGGGCGGGGCCTTGGGATGGCACCGGGGGCTCCCGCAGCCGCAGCCGCCGCCTGAGGACGGCCGCCAGCCCGGGCCGGCGGCCGGAGGCCGCGATGATCGCTAGTAGACCGGCCGGAACGCGGTCCGGATCACCACGCCCACCACCGGGGTGCCCGGCGGCAGGTTGGACGGGTCCTCGAACCGGGTATCGAACTGCCAGTCACGCTTGGGGGGCGAGTAGTACGTGCCGTTCCAGGTCCCCACCGCACGTTGCGCCACGTCGAGCGACACCAGCGAGCCGCGGTAGATGAACTGGATCCCCGACCACCGCTCCAGGAAGCGTGGGAAGTTCTCGATCCCGCCGCCGTAGAAGTCGGTGTACCCCCCGGGGCAGCCGGCGTCCTCGTGGTCGCACGGCGTCGCCGAGTGCCCGGCCAGGATCGCGGCCCACATCTCGGTCTCCGTCGCATTGAGCTTCTCGACCACCTGGTTCTTGTGGTCCGCGTCCACCCAGGCGGTCGACTGGATCGTGATGGCATCGCCCACCAGCGCCGACGGTTTCCACGCCAGGGCGTTGTAGTCACCCTTCACGTACAGCGGCCAGTCGGTGGCGATGCTCATCCGGTTGGGCAGCAGCAGCGCGTTGACCACCCTCACCGCCGGGTCGAGCGAGTTGTCGGCCAGGAGCGCCCTGGCCGCGGCCGACCACCCACCAATGTTGTCTGGGGCCCTGATCTCGACGTAGATGATCTCGGTCTCGCGGTTCGTGATCCCCTTGGTCCAGGCCCTGATCCCGGCGACGTCGATATTCATCACGTCGCGCATGTTGCCTTCACGGCCGTCGAAGAAGGCGGACCAATCCCACTTGAACATGCTGCACAGGTCCTCAGCGTTCGGGAGTACCTTCGAGGCGGTCCGCGTCATCGTCACCCTGGGAAACGGCGTGGTGCCGTCGAGCAGGCTCTGGAGGCCGTGCCAGATGGCCGTGCCGTCCCACGGCGAGTTGCCCTGGTCCACGATCACGATCCTGAGCTCGTCGATGGTGTTGGGAATCGTGATATTGAAGGTGCAGCTCGCGGAGAGGTCGTCATCGGTGCTGCTCAGGATCACGGCGCCGTCGCCCAAGACCGTGATGTCGGCCTCACCGGAACTCTTCCAGCCGCAGTTGTCACCCACCTTGAAGGTGACCTTCACGCCCCCGGCCACCGGCTGCAGCCCCACCACGCCGGGGTTGCCGATCACCTCGTCGGGCGTCTTGGAGCCCCTCCCGGCACCGCACACGTCCTGACGCTGCGTCAGGTTCTCCAGGTCCACCTCCACGTACATGTCGGCCTTCCAGGCGAACTTCGCCCGCTTTTCGGTGTCGGTGTCCCCGGCCTCGCGCGGCGCCATCACCTCCCGGGCACCCACGCCCGCCGGCAGCGGCACCTTGAGCGAGTCCACGTCGTAGGCGTCGGTCTTGAGTCGGTTGTTGAAATCCTGGTCGCTGCGCGACCGGAACGCGTTGGGATCGGTGTGGGTCCGGCTGTCGAATAGCAGCTGCACTTCGTTCCCGTACGTGTCGTCGATGTACACGCCGTCATAGACGGTGTGGTTGTCCTTGCGGTCGTGGTACACCTTGTTGGGCGTGGTGATCACGTCCTTGTACCACGCGTTTCTCGAGCTGAGGTAGATGTTCCCGTTGGCGTGCACCCAGCCGGCGAACGTCATGGCCGGCCCGTTGGTGGCCTCCAGGTCCTTCTCGAAGAACACCCCGAACTGGAAGATCGGGATCGCCTGCGCCTTGGCCGAAATCAGCACGGCGCTGCGGTTGTCCATCTGGTCCTCGGCCTCGGAGAAGATCTCCACCTTCTGCGTCAGCGAGTACAACCCCGCGAACGACCCGTCCGTGATCGTCTCAATCTCGGTTTCGCCGGTCTTGGTCACCGAGAAGCTGTCAAAGCTGAAGCCGTCCAGATCGGGCGGGTAGAGCGCTGTCAGCTCTTCGTCGGAGAGGTAGCCGTCCTCCATGAAGATGCCCAGCTGCCCCATGACCGCTTCCGTCGCAGACCCGCGTATTCCGGTAGTCCAGATTGGACGTCCGGGTCGTCGTCATCGCCCCCAGCACCGCGGCGGCGAGGAGCACCGAGATGAGCAGCATGACCATCAGGGTCGCCTCCAACGCGAACCCCCTCCGGTCGCCGCTCAGTCGCTTGAATGCACGCATAAGGTCCTCCACGTCAGGAACTCGGCCGCGCTGCTAGACCGTACACTGCAAGGGTAGGGCCGGCGGCTCAGGGCCGCCAGCACCTGCCCGCAGCGTCCCCTTCTCAACTGTGCGCTTTCACATCCGGTGGGCGCCGTATCCCAAGCACGCAACCTTGATGCCACTCCCCTCCGAGCCACGTGCCTGCACGCCGGAAAGTTGCGAGACCGGCGGCGAATCGACTGTGAACCAGGTCACGTTTGGTGACCTAGGTCACGTTTTCAGGGATTCCCTAGACCCGACGGTAGGCGTGATGGGGGTGTTCGGCCGGGACCCAGCCTCACTCA
>JBDGXT010000298.1:0-4638 GCA_039584455.1 Gemmatimonadota bacterium | reverse complement strand
ATGCGCCGTCTCTTCGGTGAGGAGCTCGTGGAGATGCTCGGGGCGGAGGCGCTGTTCGACCTGGCCCGGCACCATCGCTTCTGGGAGTTCGCCGAAGAGCAGTCATTCCAGGGAAAGCCGCTCACGGAGTACCTCGGCGGTTGGCTAGGAGAGGGATCAGTGTTCCGCGACCGCCGCATGGTATGCTACCACAAGAACTGGGCGTACTTCAGCGCGCGCTTCCGGATCGAGTGCGCCATGTACGTGGAGCCGAAGCCCGGGATCCCGGCACCGCCAGGCCACGTCGGCGAGGTCATCGAGTTCATCGAACGCGAGAACATCCCGGTGCTGTTCGCCGCCAACTACTTCAGCGAGCGGCAGGTCGAGCGCGTCGCGTCCCGCACCGGAGCCGCACCGCTCGTCGTACCGGAGCACGTCGGCGGCGAGGAGGGGGTGGACGACTATTTCACTCTCGTCGACCTCTGGGTGTCGCACCTGGCCCAGGCATTCATCGCGTCGATGGGAGCGCACCCCGAGTGACCGGTGAGCCAGGCACGGTGCTGCAAGTGCGTCGGCGATGATCTACCTACCTGACCGACGGGGTAATGCATGGAGCTGATGCTACCGGCCCTGGTGGCCGCCCTCATCCTGATGGGACTGCACGCCTACCTGGGTATCCACATCATTGCGCGCGGCGTGATCTTCGTGGACCTGGCGTTGGCACAGGTGGCCGCGATGGGATGGGCGGCGGCAGGCCTGGGGCTCGGCCACCAACTCGGCGCCACACTGGGCATCCCGGAGACCGCGGCGAGCTATCTCGTCGGCCTCACCACCACGCTCGTCGCCGCCGCCCTGTTCAGCCTGAGCCGCATGGAACACGCGCACGTTCCCCAGGAGGCGATCATCGGGATCGTGTACGTCGTCGCGTCGGCCGGCACGATCTTGCTCGCCTCGCAGGCGCCACGCGGCTCGGAGCACGTGGAGCATTTGCTCACCGGTAGCCTCTTGTGGGTGACATGGCCCGAGATCTGGCGGACGGCTAGCATCTACGCGGTGCTCGGCGTCGTCCACTGGTTCCTGCGCGAGCGGTTCCTGGTGATTTCGCTGCGCCCCCAGGAGGCGAAGGACCGGGGGCGCGATCTTCGGCGTGGTCGTCACTATCTCCGTGGCCATCGCCGGGGTGCTCGTGGTGTTCAGCTTCCTGGTCATCCCCGCCGTCATCGCGTTCCTGTTCACCTCCACGACCTCCCGCCTGCTCCTCCTGGCCTGGACGTCGGGAACCGCAGCCACGGTGTTGGGACTGTACCTCTCGTACGCGAGTGACCTGCCCACCGGGCCCGTGGTCGTATGCGCCTTTGCACTGGCGCTCCTCGTCGCGTTCGGGGTGCGCAAGGCGCTGCACAGGCCGGTGGAGCGCGCACGGCACCCCGGTGAGACGTGGGAGCAGGTGATTCCGCCTCCGCCACCGGAGCGAGAAGGAGACGCATAGCAAGCGCAGGGTAACGCACTCCGACACACCATGTTACTTTAGTGGCCCGAGTGGGCCCGTGGGGTGACCCGCTCCCAGGGCTGAACCGCCGTAGACGTGCATGCCCGGTGCGTCACGGCGGTTGGTGTTCCGCCGCTCGTGCGGCCCGATCCCAGAGAGTCCGATGGCAGCACGAACCTCCCGCGTCGCAGGCCTCCAACCAAGCGGCGCATTACACTGGAACCTCCCGCCCGCCGGCCTGTACGAGATTGCGATCCGGCGCGACGAAGGCACCATCGTCGCCGGGGGGCCGTTCACCGCGGTCACCACGCCGCACACCGGCCGCTCGCCCGGCGACAAGTTCGTGCTCCGCGAGCCCGGCTCCGAAGCCGACATCTGGTGGGGCAACGTCAACCAGCCCATGGAGCAGCCCGAATTCGAGCGGCTGCTCGGCGACGTGCGGCAGTACCTGAACGGAGAGGAACACCTGTTCGTGCGGGACGTGTTCGCCGGCGCGGATCCCGCCTACCGGATCCCGGTACGGTTCATCACCACCAATGCCTGGCACGCGATGTTCGTGTACAACATGTTCCTGCGCCCCGACGCCGGAACGCTCGACGACTTCGCACCTCAGTTCACCGTGCTGCACGCGCCCGAGATGCAAGCCGATCCGGCACGGCACGGCACGCGGAGCGGCACGTTCGTCGTGATCAACTTCGAGCAACGGCTGGTGCTCATCGGGGGAACCCGGTATGCCGGCGAGCTCAAGAAGTCGATGTTCACCATCCTCAACTACGTCTACCCCAAGCTGGGCATTCTCTCGATGCACTGCTCGGCCAACGTGGGCGACCGAGGCGACGTGGCGGTGTTCTTCGGGCTGTCGGGTACGGGGAAGACGACGCTCTCCACCGACTCCGCCCGCCACCTCATCGGCGACGACGAGCATGGCTGGAGCAGCGACGGGGTGTTCAACTTCGAGGGCGGGTGCTACGCCAAGGTGATCAGGCTCTCGGCCGAGGGCGAGCCCGACATCCACGCCACGACCGAGATGTTCGGCACGATCCTGGAGAACGTGGTGTGGGACCCCGAGACGCGCAGCGTCAATCTCGACGACGACTCCATCACGGAGAACACGCGAGCCTCGTACCCCATCTACTTCATCCCGAATCACGTGGCGGAGGGGCGCGCGGGGCATCCCGACAACATTCTATTCCTCACCGCCGACGCCTTCGGGGTCATGCCACCGGTCGCCCGGCTCACGCCCGAGCAGGCCATGTACCACTTCCTCTCGGGGTATACGGCCAAGGTCGCCGGGACGGAGCGTGGCGTCACGGAGCCGCAGGCTACGTTCAGCGCCTGCTTCGGCGCCCCGTTCCTTCCCCTGCACCCCAGTGTCTACGCCCGCATGCTCGGCGAGCGCATCGCCAAGCATCAGGTGCGCTGTTGGCTGGTGAACACCGGGTGGACTGGTGGGCCCTACGGCGAGGGCAACCGCATCAACCTGCCCTACACGCGTGCCATGGTGAATGCCGTGCTGGGTGGCTCGCTCATGGACGCCCCGACACGCACCGACCCGGTGTTCGGGTTGGAGGTGCCCACGGCGCTGCCGGGCGTGCCCGCGCGGCTGCTCGATCCCCGCGGCACCTGGTCCGACCCTACGGGGTACGACGCGCAGGCCGGGCGGCTCGCGGCCATGTTCCGTGACAACTTCGCGACATACGCCGACCAAGCGTCGGCGGACGTGCGGGCTGCCGGGCCCCGCCTCTAGGCAATCCGACGATGGCGGTGGCGGGGAATTTCGAGGTCATCCGGGACCCTCTGTGGAACAACATCCGGGTCGATCAGGATGCGCTACGGGTCGTGGACAGCGCGCCGTTCCAGCGCCTGCGTTACATCCGCCAGCTGGGCCACGCCTACCTGGTCTACCCGGGAGCGACCCATACGCGGTTCGAACATGCCCTGGGGACGTACCACCTCGCCCGGCGCGCGCTGACACTCCTCGGGGAGCGGGGCGAGCTCGAGGGCATTCCCGACGATGATCTCACGCTCGTGCGCCTGGCCGCCCTGCTGCACGACATCGGGCATTACCCGTTCTCCCATACGCTGGAAGAGGCCGGTCTCCCCTCCCACGAGACGATTCTCGCCGGGTTCGGCGTGGCGTCGGTGGAGGAGCGCATCGAGCAGCTCATCCGGGGAACCAGCGACACGGCGCTGCAAGGCCTCGTCTCGGGCTCGCTCGATCTGGACAAGATCGAGTACCTCACCCGTGACGCCCGCATGTGCGGTGTTCCCTATGGCACGGTGGACGCAGACCGCCTCATTCACTCGCTCACCGTCGTCACGGCACCCGACGGGGTACGCACGATCGGCGTGCACGAGAAGGGTGTGAGCGCCCTCGAGTCGTTGCTCTTCGCCAAGTACCAGATGTACCGCAACGTGTACTGGCACCACGCCGTGCGCAGTGCCACGGTCATGTTCAAGCGGCTCGTACGCTCCGCCATCGCACGGGGTGATCTCGACGCGGCGTGGATCCCCGGCACCACCGACGAGGCGCTGATGGAAGCGGTGCGCGCGGTGCAGGACCGGGACCTCGCGGTGCGGCTGCGGGGGCGGCAGCTCTACAAGCGGGTCCTCGATCTGCGCGGCGTCGAGGTCCCGCCCGCGTGCGGGGAGTGGATCGCAGGGGATCCAGATCTTGCAGAGCGCGTCGAGAACCGCATGGCGATCGAGCTGGGACTCGAGCCGGGTGAGCTGCTCCTCGACTACCCTGACAAGCCCGCCATGCTCGCCGTCGATCTCCCGCTGCTCCTGCGTGACGGGAGCGTGACCAGCCTGGCCGATGACGAGGCGACGGGCCTTCTCACCATCGAGCGCGTGGCCGACGAGCTACACCGGAGCGCGCGACGCCTGCGCGTGTTCGTGGCTCGGCCCGTGACGCTCGATCGGAGCGCGGTGCTCGGGTTGGTGGAGCGCAGCGCGGACGAGGTCGGGGAGGGATTGGAGAGCGGGGCGGCGCTGCTGGGCTCGTCCGGCTAGGACCCCGACTCCTCACGAGGCTGTCCGCCGGCGTCGGCCAAGCGCCGGGCCAGCGCGCGGAAGTAGGCCGCTTCCTCCTGACGAGCCGCTTGCTCCATCTGCAGCGCACAGGCTTCCAGCGCATAGAGGATGGGGCCGAGGTGCTCGGCGGCCAG
>JBDGXT010000044.1:0-9666 GCA_039584455.1 Gemmatimonadota bacterium | reverse complement strand
CGCTCTAACCGATTGAGCTACAGCCACCACGGCCCCGTAACACCTACGGGCAGTTGAACCTAGCGGGGCCCTGAAAAGGGGTCAACCCGCTCCCACCCCGCCCTACTGCTTGCGTTTCGCCTGGTTGGCCACCGCCCGCTGGGCGGCCTTCACCTTGTCCGGATCACCCAAGTAGTAGCTCCGGATCGGCGTCAGATCGTCGTCGTTCAGCTCGTACACCAGCGGAATCCCGGTGGGAATGTTGAGCCCCACGATCTCCTCGTCCGACACGTTGTCGAGGTACTTCACGAGCGCCCTGAGCGAGTTGCCGTGCGCCGAGACGAGCACCTTCGTGCCGGACTTCACCACCGGCGCAATCGTCTCGTGCCAGTAGGGGAGCATCCGCTCCACCGTGTCCTTGAGACACTCGCTGAGCGGCAACTCGTCCGCGGTGAGGTCGGCGTAGCGGGGGTCGTTCCCCGGGTAGCGCGGGTCGTCCGTCGTGAGCGCGGGTGGCGGCGTGTCGTAGCTGCGGCGCCACAGCTTCACCTGCTCGTCCCCGTACTGCTCGGCGGTCTCCGCCTTATTGAGGCCCTGGAGCGCCCCGTAGTGCCGCTCGTTGAGACGCCAGCTGTTGATGACGGGGATCCACATGAGATCCATCTCCTCCAGCGTGAGCCAGAGCGTCTTCACCGCGCGCTTGAGCACTGAGGTGTAGGCCACGTCGAAGGTATAGCCCTCGGTCTGGAGGACCTTCCCCGCCTCGATCGCCTCCCGAACGCCCTTCTCGGTGAGGCCCACGTCGGTCCAGCCCGTGAACCGGTTCTCCTTGTTCCAGGTGCTCTCACCGTGCCGCTGGAGAACGAGCTGCTTCATCGCCCCACTCCTTTCCCGCGACTGCCCCGGCCACAATCCGCCGCCGTCGCCCGCGCGGCGGCGGTACGCCATAACACGTTGACGTAACGTAGCTTACGCACGGCCCCTCGGCAACGGCCGCGGGCGTCTTTCCCCCTTACAGGCCGCTTACAAGACCACTGCAACCTTTTCGCGATTGGCCTCGTCTAACTGTAGTACGGGAACCCCGAACGGGCCTGTCGCATTTTGAATAGGCTAGCGCAGCCCCCCTCCGGAGACGCGCGATGGCGATGTCCGGTTTCAACCCGAAACACCTGCCGGCGGTCTGTACCGCCCTGCTGCTGGTCGCGGGATTGGCCGCGCCCGCGACTGCCCAAAACAGCTCTGAGACTGCCACCGCCGCCGTCGACCCCCCGATCGCAGCCATGGCGACCCGCGCCGCGCCGGGGGCGCCGCAGCTCGACGGTAGGCTGGACGACGAGGCATGGCAGGCCGCGCCGATGATCTCCGACTTCACCCAACGCGATCCCGACGAGGGGGAGCCCGGCAGCGAGCGCACCGAGGCGCGGGTGCTCTATACCAACGACGCGCTGTACGTGGCCGTCCGGGCGTACGACTCGCAGGCCGATGAGATCAGTGGGCGCCTCACGCGACGTGACGATTGGTCGCCCTCCGACTGGATCGGCGTGATGATCGACTCGTACTTCGACCGGCGCACGGCGTTCTACTTCATGGTGAACGCCGCCGGGGTGAAGCGCGACATCTACATGTACGACGACAACGACCGGGACGACTCCTGGAACGCGGTGTGGGACGTCGCCACGTCGCGTGATCCGGAGGGCTGGACGGCGGAGTTCCGCATCCCCTTCAGCCAGCTCCGCTTCTCCGCCAACCAGGAGCAGTTCGGGTTCAACGTCTATCGCCGCATCAACCGCCTGAACGAGGAGCAGTACTGGCGTATGCCTCCGAAGGACCAGTCGGGCATGGTGTCACAGTTCGGCGATCTGGTGGGACTCCAGGGCGTGAAGCCGCCGCGCCGCATCGAGGTGCTGCCCTACGTATCGGCCAGTGGCACCCGCGCGCCCGGCGAGGACGGCAATCCCTTCCTGACCGGGAAAGAGCAAAACGCGGCGGCCGGCGCCGACTTTACCGTCGGGCTGACCTCCAACTTCACGCTGCAGGGCACGATCAACCCCGACTTCGGGCAGGTGGAGGCGGACCCGGCCGTGGTGAATCTCTCGGCCTTCGAGACCTTCTTCCCCGAGCAGCGTCCGTTCTTCCTCGAGGGACTGGACATGTTCCGCTTCTCCCTCGGTGGCGGCGCGGAGCAGTTGTTCTACACGCGGCGTATCGGGCGCCAGCCACAGGGCTCCGCCGAGGAACGCGGCGGATACGCCGAGAGCCGTCGGTGGACCACGATCCTCGGCGCAGCGAAGCTCAGCGGGAAGACCTCCGACGGCTGGACGCTCGGCTTCACCGGCGCGCTCACGGCCGATGAGGAGGCACGCTCCGTCGACAGCGTGGGCACCGAGTTCCGCGACGTGGTGGAGCCCCGCACCTGGTACGGCGTGGCCCGCGTAGCGCGCGACTTCCGCGGTGGCCAGACCCAGATCGGGCTGTCCGGCACCGGCATGCACCGGGCGCTGACCGACAACCTCGACTGGCTGCGCAGTGACGCTTACACGCTCGGCGTGAACGTGAACCACCGCTTCTCGGGTGACCGCTACTCGGTGGACGGGTATGTCGTGGGGAGCCACGTGCGCGGCAGCGCGGAGGCGATCGACAACACGCAGCTGTCCTCGGCGCGCTACTACCAGCGGCCCGACAACGACTACGTGACGTACGACTCCACGCGTACCTCGCTGGGGGGCTTTGCGGGGGACGTCACCTTCCAAAAACGGACCGGCGACTGGCGCGGCGCGGCCGGCATCTCGACTCGCTCTCCTGGCTTCGAGGTCAACGACGTGGGCTTCCAGCGGGACGCCGACTACCACAACCAGTGGATCTGGGCGCAGCGGCGCTGGCTCGAGCCCGGCAAGGTGTTCCGCCGCTTCTTCCTCAACTTCAACCAGTGGTCCGTATGGAACTACGGCTGGGACCACGTGAACGCCGGCGGAAACGTCAACTTCAACTGGACGTTCAGCAATTACTGGGGCGGCTACGGGGGAATCGGGCGCCAGACCGGCGGACTCTCCAGTACCCCGCTCCGCGGTGGGCCCGGCTTCCTGACGCCGGCCGAAACCAACGGTTGGTGGGGGTTCTGGACCGACCAGCGGAAGACCTTCAGCGGTGAGATCAGCGGGTGGCTCGGCCGTGAGGACCAGAGCGGCTCCTGGTGGTGGGGCCTCGAGACCGGCGTGTCGTGGCGGCTGGCGAGCAACATGGACTTCATGCTGGCCCCCGAGCTCTCGCGCCGCTTCAGTAGCTGGCAGTATCTGCAGACCGACGAGGCGCTGACCTCGACCCAGTACGTGTTCGGCGAGATCGAGCAGACGACGGTGAGCATGACGCTCCGGGCGAACCTCACCTTTACGCCGACGCTCTCGTTGCAGGTCTACGCGGAGCCCTTTGTCTCGGCGGGGGCATACGACCGCTACAAGCAGGTGGACGATCCGCGCGGCGCCAGCTTCGCCGATCAGTTCTTGGTCTACACCGACGACCAGCTGACCACCGACGGGGACGGCAACACCTCGGTGGACCTCAACGGCGACGGCAACGCCGACATCGACATCGAGAACCCCAACTTCACGGTGCTGTCGTTCCGCTCCAACGTGGTGCTGCGCTGGGAGTACATGCTGGGATCGACGGTGTTCTTGGTGTGGCAGCACGGGCGCAGCGGCTTCGAGAACGACGGTTCGTTCAAGCTCGGCTCGCAGCTCAACGAGCTGTGGCACTCGCCGTCTGCCAACACGCTGATGGTCAAGATCAATTACTGGCTGAGTCTGTAGATCAGACGGCAGATTGACGCGGGAGCGGCGGGCTCGAGGTGAGTCCGCCGCTCTTGGTTTGTCACGGCAGATGCACCCGCAAACGGGAACGTCTTGCTCGTCTTTTTCGCGCCTCCTTTGCCCGCCTCTGCAACCTTCCACCCACCCCGACGCGTCTAACAAAGCGAAACCCCACGCACCACTCGTCGTAGTGCAAATAGAAACACTTCGGCATCGCTACGGGAGCGACGAGCATGGGCGGCCCTCCACAATCCAAGCACAACGAAGCCGTTCGGTGCGACGCCCGGCGCTGGCTCATCGCACCGCTGACAGCGGCCGCCCTGTCGCTGACGCCCCATGCCCTCGCCACGGCACAGGACTCCACCGACGGGACCACCATGGCGGGTACCGCCGCCAGACCGACGATCGCGATGGCCGTCCGCGCGCAGCCGGAGGCCCCCAACGTCGACGGAAAGCTCGACGAAGCGGCGTGGCAGGCCGCCCCGGTGTTCTCCGACTTCATCCAGCTCGATCCCAACCAGGGTGAGCCCGCGACCGAGCGGACCGAAGTGCGCGTCCTCTACACCGACGCGGCGCTCTACGTAGGCGTGCGGGCGTGGGACTCGCAGGCCGACGAGATCGTGGCACGCCTCACGCGGCGCGACGAGGAATCGCCATCCGACTGGATCGTGATCGGCGTCGACTCGTACAACGACCGGCGCACCGGGTTCGTGTTCTGGGTGAACCCCGCGGGGGTGAAGCGGGACTCCTATCTGTTCGACGACAACAACGACGACGACACGTGGGATGCCGTGTGGGACGTCGGATGCACAGTGGACCCCGAAGGCTGGACCGCCGAGTTCCGCATCCCGTTCAGCCAGTTGCGCTTCCCCAAGGCGGATGAGAACACCTTCGGCTTCCAGGTCGTGCGGGTCGTTGCCCGCAACAACGAGGAGTCGCACTGGCGCCTCATGCCCAAGGAAGAGTCGGGCGTCGTCTCCCAGTTCGGCCAGTTGAGCGGCATTCGGGGGATCAAGCCCCCGCGCCGCGCGGAATTCCTGCCATATGCGGCCGCCACCGGGGCGTGGGACGAGGGGGAGGAGGGGAATCCCTTCCAGACGGGCCGGGACCGCACGGCGCGCGTCGGCCTGGACTTCAACCTGGGCGTGACCTCCAACCTCACCCTCTCGGGCACGGTCAATCCCGACTTCGGGCAGGTCGAGGCCGACCCCGCGGTCGTGAACCTCAGCGCGTTCGAGACGTTCTACCCGGAGCGGCGGCCGTTCTTCAACGAGGGGATCGACATCTTCCGATTCCCCATCGTGCTGGGCGATGGCGGCGCCAGCGAGCAGCTGTTCTACACCCGGCGCATCGGCCGCCGGCCCCAGGGCGATGCAGACGACCGCGGCGGCTACGCCGAGGTCATGGACTGGACCACGATCCTCTTCGCTGGAAAGCTCTCGGGCAAGGCGAACGGATGGACCATCGGCCTCATGGACGCGCTCACTGCTGAGGAAGAGGCCTCGGTCGTTGACTCGGCGGGGGAGTACCACCAAGACGTGGTGGAGCCGCGCACCAACTACCTGGTCGCCCGCCTGGCGCGTGACTTCCGCGACGGCGAGTCGCAGGTCGGGTTCTTCGGCACGGCCGTGAACCGCAAGCTCCCCGACAACCTGCAGGAGCTGCGTAGCGATGCGTACGCCGGGGGGTTCGACTGGAGCCACCGCTGGCGCAACGACACCTATAGCGTCAACGGCTGGATCGTGGGGAGCCACGTGCGCGGCTCGGCCGAAGCGATCGACGAGACCCAATTGTCCTCGGCACGCTACTTCCAGCGGCCGGACAACGACTACGTCACCTACGACCCGACCCGGACATCGCTGTCGGGCTTCGCGGGACAGTTCACCATCGGCAAGCACGGGGGCGGCAACTGGCGCTTCTCCACCGGCGTGGACACCCGGACGCCCGGCTTTGAGGTGAACGACGCCGGCTTCCAGCGGGACGCCGACCGCACGATTCAGTACATCTGGGTGCAGCACCGCTGGCTCGAGCCGGGCAAGGTGGTCCGGCGCGCCTGGCTCAACTTCAACCAGTCGTCGGTATGGGACTGGGGGTGGAACCGCCTCCAGATCGGCGGCAACGTGAACGGGAGCGCTCAGTTCTCAAACTACTGGCATGGCTATGCCGGCTTCTGGATGGGCAGCGAGGGCCAGTCCAACAGCGCACTGCGGGGTGGGCCGGCATTCAGGACCCCGCACACCCAGAGCGGCTGGGTCGGCTTCTCCACCGACGATCGCAAGGCGCTGAGCGTCGGGCTCAACACCGACGGGTGGCGCCAACCGGAAGCCGAGGTCTGGGGTTACAGCATCGGGGTGCCCCTCATCTGGCAAGCGGCATCGAACATCAGCCTCGTTTTGGCTCCGCGCGTGTCCCGCCAGTACGACAGCTGGCAGTACCTCGACACGCAGGACGCACTGGGTGAGACGCGCTACGTCTTCGGCATGCTGGAGCAGACCACGGTCTCCACGACGCTCCGCGCCAACATGACCTTCAGGGCCAACCTGTCGCTCCAGATCTACGCCGAGCCGTTCGTGTCCTCGGGGAATTACGTGGGCTACCGTGAGGTCGACGATCCGCGGGCCGACGCGTTCGCCGACCGGTTCTACGACTACACCGACGACCAGGTGACCGAACAGGATGGCGAGATCCTGATCGACCTGGACGGAAGTGGCACCGCCGACATCGTGCTGGAGGACCCGAACTTCACCTACCTCTCGTTCCGATCCAACGTCGTGTTGCGCTGGGAGTACATGCCGGGCTCCACGCTGTTCGTCGTGTGGCAGCACGGCCGGAGCGACTCTACCACTGACGGCGAATTCCGGCCCGGACAGGGCATACAGGACATGTTCCGGCTTCCGGCCGAGAATACCTTCGTCGTCAAGCTGAACTACTGGCTCAGCCTCTAGACGACCCTCGGGGGCGGCCAGCCGGCGGCGGGTCCGGGATCGGGCCCGCCGCTTCCTTTCCCACCTACCGCGGAGTCCTCGGCTCGTCCGGGGTCAGGACAGCCTGCGAGACTTGCGGGCCCCTCGATTCGTAGAATCTTCACATCATGCTCGACTCCATCGCCCAGCTCATCGAACAGTCGGGGGCCTGGATGTACCTCCTGGCGCCCCTGTTCATGATCGTGGTGGCCATCTTGCCGATCCCGGCCGAGATCCCCGCCATGTTGAACGGGATGATCTTCGGCCCCCGCATCGGGGTGCTCACCACCTGGGGCGGAGCCCTGGTCGGGGCGATGATCTCCTTCGAGCTGGCGCGGCGCTACGGACGCCCCCTGGCCGAGCGCCTGGTCGCCAAGCGGGCCCTGGCCAAGGCCGATCGAGCGGTGTGCTCGGCAGGCTGGCCCGCGCTGCTCACGCTGCGCCTCATCCCCACGGTGGCCTTCACGCTCGTCAACTGGGCAGCCGGCCTCACTACGATCGACCGATGGACGTTCTTCTGGACGACGGCCCTGGGAATCGCACCGGGCGCCATCGTGTTCACCATCTCGGGGAGCGGGCTCGGGGCGCTGTACCGGCGCAACCCCGGGCTCGGTATCGCCATTGGGGTGCTGGCACTGGCGGTGATCACGTGGACGGTGCTGCGGTATCGCACGGCGGCGCTGCGCGCCATGCCACTGGAGCGTGAGCCGACCCCGGCCGAGGAGTAGCCGACGGCCCCCTCGCAGCACCCTCGCAGCACCTCGCCTATTCTTCAGATTGTCGCCCGACCGCTGCGGGAACCGCGGCCTCGCTGTCACGGTTCATGACCGGTGTAACCGCCGAGGACAGAGATGCTCACGCTCGACCACCGCACACCACTGCACGTGCCGTCCCTCCACTACTTCGAGGAGGACGGCATCTCGTACGCCGTCGACCCGCGAGCCCCCAACTGGATTGCCGTGGAACGGCGGGGGCACGAGCTGCTGGACGTGATCGACCGGGCCGGCGGGTCAGGCACATTGGGCGGCATCGTCGCCCAGTATGCTGCGCGCCACGGCCTCGAGGCCGGCAAGGCCTGGGTGCACGTGCACGACTTCCTCGCCGCCCTGGGCCGGGCCGGCATGGTCTCCGACCGCCCCTTTGACACCGACCCCTATCCGGGTCGAGCGGCGCTCGCCGCACCCGAGGGACTCAAGGAGCTGTGGATCCAGGTCAACAACGCCTGCAATCTCGAGTGCACCCATTGCCTCGTGTTCTCGGGTCCGGGCAAGGAGCCGGGACTGCCCCACGATCAGCTGCGGGACCTGGTGGATCGCGCCACGGAGCTGGGGCTGGAGCGGCTATACATCACGGGCGGGGAGCCGTTCGTGCGACGCGACATCTTCGAACTCGTGCGGCATGCGACCAATGAACACGGGTTGGAGGTCATCATCCTCACCAACGCGACGGTCCTTCAGGGCCGGGTGGAAGCGGGACTCGCGACGGTCGATCCCCAGCGGGTGCGCTTCCAGGTCTCGGTGGACGGCGCCCGGCCCGAGACCAACGACCGGATTCGCGGTGCGGGGACGTTCACACGAGCCCTGGACGGTGCGCGCCTGCTCGGCGAACGCGGTTTCGACGTCTCCCTCTCCACGGTCGTGGCCGAGGAGAACCTGGAGGAGCTGCCGCTCTTCCCGCAGCTGGTGCAAGCGGTGGGTGCCAGGAGCCAGCACCTGATGTGGGCACATAAGCGCGGTCGCGCCGCGGTGAGTGGCAACGGGTTCTTCCCCAACATCGAGCCGATCATCGACGCGGTGATGCGTACGGTCGAAGCCTCCGAGGCGCTGGGTGTGAGCCTCGACAACCTGGAAGCCGTGAAGCGGCGCGTGAACGGCGTCCCCGGAGTGAAGTACGATCTCGGCAACGGCGGCTGGGACTCGTTGGGTGTGTACGTGGACGGCAAGGTCTATCCCACCGCCGCGCTGGTGAACGAGCCGCGCCTGCTATGCGGTGACGCGCTGCAGCAGGACCTGGACGAGATCCTGGCGAGATCACCCGTGATCAGGCGGCTGCGGGATGCAAGCCTCGCGCAGATGCCGCAGGTCGAGCGGGACCCCTTCCGCTTCTTCACCGGCGGCGGCGACTGGGAGCATGCCTTCTGGTCCACCGGCGATCCGCTCGGACAGGATCCCTACTATCCGGTCACCGTGCGTCTGGTGCGGCACGCCATGACGTCGCTGGCGCGGGAGAAGCTCGCGCGTCGCAACCTGCGCTCCGGATACGACGCGCCTCTCGTATTGCACGCCATGGGCGAGGGAGCCATCGCCTGCGGCACCGCCGACGGCGCCCTGGCCGAGCGCCCCGTGCTCACGCTGCACTCCAACTGCGTGCTCTCGTTCGACGTGGACAAGCCGCGTGCCAAAATGCGTGAGTTCTACGGCGAGGCGGCCGAGCAGCCCCAGGCCGATCTGTGCTGCCCTACTAAGTACGACGACGCGGCGATCGATCACATCCCGCAGGACGTGCTGGACCGCTTCTACGGCTGCGGCTCGCCCATGGCGAGTGCCGCCATCCAGCCGGGCGAGACCGTGGTGGACCTGGGGAGCGGCGCCGGGATCGACGTGTTCATCGCGGCGAAGCTGGTGGGCCCCGAGGGGAAGGCCATCGGGGTGGACATGACCGATCGCATGCTCGCGGTGGCGCGGGAGAATCAGCCCAAGGTCGCGGCCTCCCTGGGCTACGACGTGGTGGACTTCCGCGAAGGCTTCCTCGAGCAGATCCCCGTCGAGGACCGCTCCGCCGACCTCGTGACCTCGAACTGCGTGGTCAACCTGTCGCCCGACAAGCCGCGCGTGCTCGAGGAGATGTGGCGCGTGCTGAATGACCACGGCCGGATCGTGATCTCCGACATCGTCAGCGAGCGGGACGTACCGCCGCACCTC
>JBDGXT010000043.1:0-15925 GCA_039584455.1 Gemmatimonadota bacterium | reverse complement strand
GATGCAAACCCAGTCGCTGCCTGGTTTTCGCGACTTCTACCCCGACGACACTGCTCTCCGCAATCACATCATCGAGGTGTGGCGCAGCGTGGCGGCGCGGTATGGCTTCGAGGAGTACGACGGGCCGCCGCTCGAGCCGTTGGAGCTGTACACCAAGAAGAGTGGGGAAGAGATCGTCGAGCAGCTCTACTCCTTCGAGGACAAGGGGGGGCGCGAGGTCAGCCTGCGCCCGGAAATGACGCCGACGCTGGCCCGCATGGTCGCGAGCCGGGCACGGGCACTCAAGAAGCCCATTCGCTGGTTCTCGATGCCCCAGCTGTTTCGCTACGAGCGGCAGCAGCGGGGACGCCTGCGAGAGCATTTCCAGCTGAACATGGACATCCTGGGGGAGCCGGGTCCCTTGGCCGATGCGGAGCTCATTGCCGCGGCGGTGGACGTGCTCCGGGGCCTGGGGTTCACGGCGGATACGGTGCGCGCGCGGGTGTCGGACCGGCGGCTGGCCCACGCGCTGCTGGAAGGGCAGGGACTGTCGGAGCAACAGATCGCCCTGGGATATGCACACATCGACAAGGCGGAACGCGAGCCGCGCGACGCGTTGGTGAAGAGCCTGGCCAAGGCGGCGAAGTTGGATGACGAGGCGGCGGGCCGGGTGATGGATGTCGCGGCGATCAAGAGCCTCGAGGCGGCACGCGCCGCGCTCGACGCCATCGGAGTGGACGAACGCACGGCCGAGGGGCTCACCGAGTGCGTGGAGGCGTTGGAGGCGATGGGCCTCGGGGATTACGTCGATGTCGACGTGTCGGTGGTACGGGGCCTGGCGTACTACACCGGCATCGTGTTCGAGCTGTTCGACGCGGGGCGGTCGCTGCGCGCCATCTGTGGCGGCGGCCGGTACGACGGTCTGCTGCAGGCACTGGGCGGTGTGGATCTCCCGGCAACGGGCTTCGGCATGGGCGACGTCGTGCTCGGCGAGCTGGTGAAGGCCCACGCCGAGGTCGTGCCGAAGCCGCCGCGGCTCGATGCGTTCCTGGTGGCTGTAACCGGGGAAGACGTCGGCCACGTGCTGCGCCTGGCGCACGCCCTGCGCGAAGGGGGAGCGAGTGTAGAGTTCGCGCTCAAGCTGCAGTCGATGGCGAAACAGCTGAAGCTCGCGGCGGCGCGCCGGGCCCGGACGGCGGTGCTGATCGGGCCCGACGAGCGCGCCCGCGGTGAAGCGGTGGTACGCAACCTCGACACGGGCGAGGAGGAGCGTGTGCCGTTCGAACGTGTGGCCGAGCGGGTCGATGCCGGAGGCGAAGGGTGAGTTGCGGACAAACCGGGGAGACCATCCACAACCAACGGAGAGCGGGCAGGGCGAATAGCGGATGAGTGACGAGCTGCGGATTACTCCACGAGCGACGGATTTCAGCGCCTGGTACAATGATGTGATCATGCGCGCGGAGCTGGCCGACTATTCGCCGGTGCGCGGTTGCATGGTGATCCGGCCCCACGGGTACGCCATATGGGAGCTGATGCAGGGGGCGCTGGACGCCATGTTCAAGGAGACGGGACACCAGAACGCCTACTTCCCGCTGTTCATCCCCCAGAGCTTCCTGGCCAAGGAGGCGGAGCACGTCGAGGGGTTCGCGCCGCAGACGGCGGTGGTGACCCGCGGTGGGGGGAAGGAACTGGAGGAACCGCTGGTCGTGCGGCCCACCTCGGAGACAATCATCTACGCGATGCTCTCCAAGTGGATCCAGAGCTACCGCGATCTCCCAGTGCTGCTCAACCAATGGGCCAACATCGTGCGCTGGGAGATGCGCACGCGGCTGTTCCTCCGTACGACGGAGTTCCTGTGGCAGGAGGGCCACACGGCTCACGCTACCTCAGAGCAGGCACAGGAGGAGACCCTCCTCATCCTGGGCGTGTACCGCCGGTTCATGGAGCAGTGGATGGCCATGCCTCTGCTAACCGGGCCGAAGACCGATGCGGAGAAGTTCGCCGGGGCGGTCCGGACGTACGCGTGCGAGGCGCTGATGCAGGACAACAAGGCGCTGCAGGCCGGCACGTCGCACTTCCTGGGGCAGAACTTCGCCAAGGCCTTCGACACGCAGTACCAGACGGCCGACGGCAACTTGGATTACGTGTGGAGCACATCCTGGGGTGTCTCGACCCGACTGGTCGGCGGCCTCATCATGACTCACAGCGACGATGTCGGCCTGATCTGTCCGCCACGCCTCGCGCCGATCCAGGTGGCCGTGGTTCCGATCTGGAAGTCCGACGCCGAGAAGACCGCCGTACTGGAGAGCGCGCAGCAACTCGCCCAGGTACTCCGGGCGACGGGCGTGCGGGTGCACGTCGACGACCGCGACGGGATGAAGCCCGGGGCGAAGTACTACGAGTGGGAAGGGAAGGGTGTGCCGGTGCGCCTCGAGGTGGGACCGCGCGACGTCAAGCAGCAGCAGGCCATGCTGGCCCGGCGCACCGGGGGGAAGGCACCGGCTGCAGTGGCCGGCATCGCGGAGACGGTCCAGACCGCGCTGGCCGAGATCCAGGACAGCCTGCTGAGCGGGGCGCGCCAGCGGCGCGATGAAAACACCGTCAGGAATGTCACCAAGGAGCAACTCATCGAGCTAATGGAGGGGGTGGGAGGATTCGCGTACGGCGGGTACTGCGGCTCGCGTGCCTGTGAAGAGGGGGTGCAGCAAACCACCAAGGCCACGATCCGGGTCCTGCCCGACGAGGAGTTCCGCTCCGATCCCGCTCCGTCCACCTGCGTGTGGTGCGGCAAGAAAGCCAGCCTCGAGGCGGTGTGGGCACGAGCCTACTGAGCGAGAAGAGGGCGGCCCTCGCCGAGATTGCCGGGGCCGTCGGCACGCCAGTGTACGTGTACGACGCCGGCACGGTGCGCGCCCGGTACCGGGAGCTCGCGGGCGCGCTGGCGCCGACCCCGCACCGCATTTACTACTCGGTCAAGGCCAACAGCAACCTCGCCGTGCTGGGGCTGCTGCGTCGGCTCGGTGCCGGCGCCGACATCGTCTCGGCCGGGGAGCTGGCCCGTGCCCGCCGCGCGGGTTTCGATCCCACCGACATCGTGTTCAGCGGCGTGGGCAAGACCGCCAACGAGTTGAGCCAGGCGCTCGCCGAGCGCGTGTCGCTCGTAAACGTGGAGTCATTCGCCGAGCTGCGCCTCCTCAACGAGATCGCACGGGCGGAGGGAGTGGTGGCGCCGTTCGGCATCCGGGTCAATCCGGACGTGCCGACGCCCACGCACCCCTACACGCAAACCGGCGATGCAGAGAAGAAGTTCGGTACGCCGGTCCAGGACGTGCTCCCAATGGTGCATTGGTCTCTGGAGCAGCCGGGCCTCGAGTTCCTCTCGCTCGGGATGCACCTCGGCTCCCAGATCTCCGAGGTGGAGCCCTTTCGCGAGGGGGCGGCACGGCTCGGGCGAATGGTGTGCCAGCTTCTAGCCGAGGGTGTCACGAGCTTGTGCTCGGTCGATGTGGGTGGTGGGCTCGGCATCCAGTACCGGTCGGAGCGTCCCCTGGCGTTGGAGGCGTTCGCGGCGGCCGTGCGACCGCTGTACGAGACGACGGGGCTCCCCCTGATCGTTGAGCCCGGGCGGTGTCTGGTGGGGAATGCCGGTGTGCTGCTCACGCGCTGTCTCTACCGCAAGGAGACCAGTGAGAAGGAGTTCGTGATCACCGACGCGGCCATGAACGACTTGCTGCGGCCCAGCCTGTACGGTGCGGAGCACGACGTCCGGGTAGTGGAGGGTGCCGAACAGCCGAGCCCGGCCTCGGACGCGCCGGGGCCGGGTCGAGTGGACGTGGTCGGGCCGATCTGCGAGTCGGGCGATTTCCTGGCACTCGACCGCGAGCTCCCGGAGGCGGTGCCCGGAGCCCTGCTCGCGGTGTCCGGCGCGGGGGCCTACGGGTTCACGATGAGCTCGAGCTATAATTCACGCCCACGGGCGGCGGAGGTGCTGCTCGACGGCGAGCGGTGGGCGGTCGTGCGACGGCGGGAGACGTTCGAGGACCTGATCCGCGGGGAGCGACTACTCGAGGAAACAGAACTCGGTGCGATAGAGCAGCTATGACGGATCTCTCCAACGGCATCTTGATCCTGGACTACGGCTCGCAGTACACGCAGCTCATCGCGCGCCGGGTGCGCGAGTCGCACGTCTATTGTGAGATCCACCCGCCGCCCGAATCGGTAGGCGACGTGCGTGAGCGCCATCCCAGGGGGGTGATCCTGTCGGGCGGTCCACGGTCCGTGTACGAGGAAGGGGCGCCGCAACTCCCCGATGGGTTTGCCCAGCTCGGGATGCCGATTCTCGGGGTGTGCTACGGGATGGGATTGCTGAACCTGGCGGCCGGTGGCACGATCGAGCCGGCGGGGGAGCGGGAGTACGGGCGGGCGGAGATCGAGATTCGCGATCCGGGGAGGCTGTTCGCAGGCTTCGATCCAGGCGAGCACTCGCACGTGTGGATGAGCCACGGCGACCGCATGACCGCCCTTGCTGACGGCTTCGAGGTCAGCGCCTCCAGCGCGAACAGTCCGATCGCAGCCTTCGCCCACCCACAGCGCCGACTGTACGGGGTGCAGTTCCATCCTGAGGTGCACCATACGCCCCGCGGCGGCGAGATCCTCAACAACTTCCTGTTCCAGATCTGCCAGTGCACGCCCGACTGGACCCCCGGGCACTTCATTGCGGAACAGGTCGCGCTGATCCGAGAGCGCGTGGGCGATTCCGCGCGGGCCATCTGCGGCCTCTCGGGTGGGGTGGATTCCGCGGTCGCCGCCGTGTTGGTGCACCGGGCGCTGGGTGACCGGCTCACGTGCATCCTCGTGGATCACGGCCTGCTGCGCATGCACGAGGCGGAATACGTCGAGCGCGTGTTCGGAGCAGCGCTAGGCATCGACCTGCGGTCGGTGGACGCCTCCGAGTTGTTCCTCGAGCGGTTGAGCGACATCGAGGACCCGGAGGAGAAGCGACGTATCATCGGGCACACGTTCATCGACGTGTTCGAGGAGGCAGCGCAGGGCGTGGGCGACGAGGTCGGGTACTTGGTCCAGGGTACGCTCTATCCCGACGTGATCGAGTCGGTGTCCCCGCGCGGCGGCCCCTCCGTCACGATCAAGACCCACCACAACGTCGGCGGGCTCCGGGCCGACCTCCCGTTCGAGCTCATCGAGCCGCTGCGCGAGCTGTTCAAGGACGAGGTGCGGCACGTGGGACGGGAGCTTGGCCTGCCGGAGGAGATCGTCGGGCGCCATCCATTCCCGGGCCCAGGGCTCGCCGTGCGCATCCTCGGCCCCGTCACCGAGGAGCGCGTCAGGGTGCTGCAGGAGGCGGACTCGATCTACCTGGAGGAAATCCGTCGGGCCGGCTGCTACGACGACATCTGGCAGGCGTTCGCGGTGCTGCTTCCGGTGCAAGCGGTGGGCGTGATGGGCGACGCCCGCACCTACGAGAACGTGGTCGCCCTACGCGCGGTGACCAGCACCGATGGCATGACGGCGGACTGGTATCCCTTCGCGCCGGACGTACTCGGCCAGATGGCGAACCGCATCATCAACGAGGTGAGCGGCGTGAATCGCGTCGTCTACGACGTGAGCTCGAAGCCGCCCGCGACCATCGAGTGGGAGTAGCCGCTCCCTATTCCGCGTCCTTCTAGACGCCCTTCTCGTCCAGCAGCTGCAGGAACTCGTCCGCCGTACCGAGCGCGCCCAGTCGGTCGGGCACGTCGGGCTCCTTGGCAAACTGGGCGATCTTCCCCAGCACGGGGAGATACTGATTGGAGACTTCCAGCGGCGGCGCCACGATGAGGAAGAAGTCGTAGACCGGCTTGTCGTCAATCGCCTTGAAGTCCACCCCGTCAGCCTTGCGGCCGAAGGCCACCCGCAAGCGGTTCACCACCAGGGAGCGGCAGTGCGGGATCGCGATTCCACGCCCGATGCCGGTGGATCCGAGGTTCTCACGCCGCTTGAGCATCTTGTACAGCATCGCCTCGGACTTCTCGTCCAGCTTGAGCAGCGTGATGAGTTCCTTCAGGATCTCGTCCTTCTCCGACCCCTCCAGCTTCAGGGAGACGGCGTCAGGCGAGAAGAATTCTTTTAGATGCATGATCGTTGTGGTCGATTGTAGGATGACCGCGAAACGTAACGGCACGCCGTGGAGCCTGTCAAACCGTTTGGTTGCCGGTGGGTCCGGGGCTCGTTAAGTTCGCTCTACGATGGCGTTTCCGTATCCTGTGCGCGCAAGCGTTCCGCTCTTCCTGGCCCCGATGGCCGGGGTGTCGGAGCCTCCGTTTCGACGCCTGTGCCGCTCGTTCGGCGCCGACGTGGTTGTGTCGGAGTTCCTCTCGTCCGAGGGGCTGCGCCGGGGCATCGAGAGCGTGCACGACGGTGCGTACTTCACGCCCGAGGAGCGTCCCATCGGGATCCAGCTCTACGGCGCCGACCCGGATGCGATGGCCGAGGCGGCGCGGCTCGTCGAGGAGCACTACAGTCCCGACTTCATCGACATCAACTTCGGGTGCCCGGTCAAGAAGGTCGTGAAGCGCAACGGCGGGTCGGGGTGCCTCAAGGACCTCGATCTGGTGGAGCGCATTATCGGGGGGGTGCGGGCGGCGGTGCACGCTCCCGTTACCGTGAAGATCCGCAGCGGCTGGGACGAGGCTACGCGCAATCCGGTTGAGATCGCCCTGCGCTGCCAGGATGCCGGCGCACAGGGGCTCGCGTTGCACCCGCGGACCCGAACGCAGATGTACGAAGGGCACGCCCGGTGGGAGGAGATCGCCGACGTGAAGCAGGCGCTCGAGATTGCGGTGATCGGCAACGGTGACGTCAGAACGGCCGAGGACGTCGTGCGCATGCGGCGTGAGACGGGCTGCGACGGAGTGATGATCGCGCGCGGATCGTTCGGCAATCCCTGGCTGTTTCAGCAGGCGCGGGCTCTGCTGGAGGGGCGTGTGCCGCGAGCGGCGCCGTCGGCGGCCGAGCGCTTTGCCGTCGCGCTGCGGCATGCGCGGCTCCAGGTCGAGATCCAGGGCGATGACCGGCGCACCGCGATCGAGTTCCGCAAGCACCTGGGGTGGTACGTGCGCGGTCTCCCCCGCGCGTCTGCCCTGCGCCAGCGCCTCCATCAGATCGAGTCGATGGCCGAGATCGAGCGGGTCTTCCGCGAGTACCTGGAGCCCTTCCAGGCCGTCGGGTGAGCGAGGAACACCTCCGCGCCCTCGTCGAGCAGGTGTCCCGGGGGGAGCTGTCCCCGGACGAGGCCCTGCAGCAGTTGAGCCGATTCCCCATCGACGAACTCCCGTATGCGCAAGTGGATCACCTGCGGCCCCTGCTCCAGGGGTTCCCGGAGGTCGTGTTCTGTCAGGGCAAGACCGTCGAGCAGGTGCTCGGGATCTGCGAGTCCCTGGAGGCGAGCTCTGGGGGGTTCCTGGCCACCCGGGCCGAACCGGCGGTGCAGGCCGCGCTGCGGCAGCGGTTCTCTGGGGTGGAGGTGAACGAGCTGGCGAGAACGGTGCACCTGAGCCCGGATGGGGAAGCGCAGGTCACGGGTGCCGGCCTGATCCTCGTCGTGACGGCGGGCACCTCCGATCTGCCGGTGGCCGAGGAAGCGGCGGTAGTGGCCCGAGCCATGGGGAATCGGGTCGAGGTCCTCGCCGACGTCGGGGTGGCTGGCATCCACCGTATCCTGCGGCAATCGGAGTTGCTGAATGAGGCTTCAGTCCTCATAGTTGTCGCAGGCATGGATGGCGCCCTAGCCAGTGTCGTGGGAGGAATGGTCAGAGTGCCCGTCATCGCTGTACCGACCAGCGTGGGCTATGGTGCCGCCTTCGAAGGGATCTCGGCGTTGCTTGCGATGCTCAATTCCTGTGCCTCCGGTGTGGTCGTCGTGAACATCGACAACGGGTTCGGTGCCGCGGTGGCGGCGTCCCGCATCAACCACCTGCCCTCATGACCCTCTTGTCCTTTGTGGTGGGACTCGTGCTCGGCCTGCTGCTGGGTGCCGTGGTGTACGCTTGGTGGGAGCGCCGTCGCATGGGGGGAGTGGGTCCGGAACTCATGCCAGCGGACGTGCCGCACGTGGTGGATCTGCTGCGGCGGGCCCACCAGGCTGCCGCCGCCTGCCTCGTGATCCCCGAGGGGGAGCCCGTGCTGTCGCTGGGCGAGCCCGTGCCGCCGGACACGCTGGTGGACCGAGCGATCGCGACGGCGCGGCTTTCGTTGGCCGATGGGCGGGAGCACGTGCTGCGGGAGGGGAACGTCATCGTGGCGGTGGGCGACGGGCAGATCGGGAGTGCCGTGGTGCTGGCGTTTGACTCGGTCGCGCCCGAGGACGTGCGTCAGGTGGCCGACGACCTGCGCAAGTTCCTGGCGGAGCTGAGGGTGGAGCGACTGAGGGAGTACCGCACGCACCAGGACCCGGCCGGCGCCCCCGACTGGATGGTGATGGGAGCGGAGTCGGTCGAGGCGATCTCCTTCGGCCTGTGCGAGTCGGTCCGGGCCCTCACCGGCCGGCACGCGGCGGTGGTGGTGCGAGACCCGGCAGTCACGGAGGCGTCGGTGGTTGCCGTGTCCCGTCAGGCGGACCGGCGCTTGCTCGGGCTCCAGGTGAGCCCCGACTCGGCGGTTGGCAGGGCGTGTTCCGGCGACATCCCCGTGGCGGGGGCGTCCCCCGACGACCTGTTCGGCCGGTCCCATGCGGACCGGCGGCGCCGCACCGATCCGGGGACCGCGTTCCCGCTGCACGATGGGGCGGAAGGGTGCGGGGCTCTCGTGGTGTTCGGGCCGCCGCACACCCTGGAACCGAGCGTACAGGAACGGATCGCGTTCATGACCGTGGACGCCGGCCCACGGCTCAACAATGCGGTCAAGGTGAGGGCCGCCGAGACCCAGGCCATGACGGACCGGCTCACGCAACTCCCCAACCGCGCTGCCCTGGAGGGTGCCCTCAAGAACTGGGGGGATGATCCGGGCACGCTACTGTGCGTGGATATCGACCGGTTCAAGGAAGTGAACGATACCCACGGGCACGCCGCTGGGGACGCTGCGCTGAAGCACGTGGCCCGGCTGTTCCGCCAGGCGCTGCGCGACGACGACCTCGCGACCCGTATTGGGGGCGAGGAGTTCGCCATCTGGCTGCCGCATACGCCCCTGCAGCCGGCCCTGGACGTGGCGGAGCGCATCCGCAAGTCCGTGGAGGCCTCGGTCCTGCGGTGGGGCGGGGCGGAGCTCACCATCACCTGCTCGGTCGGGGTGAGCACCTACCCCCAGATCGTGTCCGACCTCAAGAACCTGCTGCCGTCGGCCGATTCCGCCCTCTACCAGGCCAAGAACAGGGGGCGCAACCGGGTAGAGGCTGCCGCGGGGACCGGCAGCAGGGCACCCTCTCCCTAAGAACCCCCGTGCCAGGCGAAGGGATTCCCGGGCCGGAGGCGCTTGCTGCCGCCTCCCGGCGCTGCGTATGTTTCAGGGTAGCCGGCTGCGTAAGCTCTGCTTACAGCACCTGCCCGCGAGGTAGCCCGCCCGAGGCGGCACGCGGGTATCGCAAATTCGGGCTGGCGCGGCGTGACGCCTCCGCACGCAGCGTGAGATTGTAGGGAGGCTTGTCCGCCGATTTGGCCGGCTGGGCGCCAGTCGACGGAGACCCCAAGCGCAGCCTACGCACGTAGAAGCGGATCTGGATCGAGGCTCGGACCGGGGTTCGATTCCCCGCGCCTCCATCATCGAAGCGGCCCCGACGCTAGGGCGTCGGGGCCGCTTTGTGCCATGTTGACGGGGTGTGCGTAAGTAGCTTCAGAGGTCTCAGGGCATCGAGATGGAATCATGTAATGTATTGTACAACATTGTATTACGAGGATGGCCTCTAGTAGGTTGCGAGTGTGGTGCTGCCTCAGGGGCTGTGTGGTCAGCTATGTGGATAACTCGGCAAGGAGCTTGCGGCACGGCGACAACCGCAAGATACCACGGCCGCCGAGGAACGGCCGGCTCCGGCCGTGAGTTCGAGGGGGCGAGGTGAGCGGGCCAGGGCGCGGTGCGGTCATTCCGGCAGCTCCGGGCAGCTACTCCAGCGCCGCCTGGGCCGCGGCCAGCCTCGCAATGGGTACCCGGAAGGGGGAGCAAGACACGTAGTTGAGGTCCTGGCGGTGGCAGAAGACCACCGAGCGGGGGTCGCCACCGTGCTCGCCACAGATGCCGATCTTGAGTTTGGGACTGGTACGCCGCCCCAAATCGACCGCCATCTGGACCATCCGGCCCACCCCCGACTGGTCCAGCGTCTGGAAGGGATCGTCGGGCAGGATCCCGCGCTCGGCGTAGAGCGGGAGAAACCGGCCCGCGTCGTCCCGGGAGATCCCCAGCGTGGTCTGAGTGAGGTCGTTGGTGCCGAAGGAGAAGAACTCGGCCACCTCCGCGATCTCGTTCGCGGTCACACAGGCCCGCGGGATCTCGATCATGGTGCCGACCAGGTACTCCACCCGCCGACCTCGCTCCTGGAACACGGCCTCAGCGGTGTCCCGCACCAACCGGGCCTGGTGCCGCAGCTCCTCCACGTGTCCCACGAGCGGCACCATCACCTCCGGGTGCACCTCGACCCCGGCCTCGTCCACCTCACACGCTGCCTCCAGGATCGCCCGAGCCTGCATCTCCGTGATCTCGGGATAGGCGATCCCCAGGCGACACCCGCGGTGGCCCAGCATCGGGTTGGTCTCGGCCAGGCCCTCCACCGTGCGCTGCAGCCGCTCGACGGGAACGTCGGTTGCGGCTGCCAGCTCGGCGATCTCTGCCTCGTCCCGTGGCAGGAATTCGTGAAGGGGGGGATCCAGCAGCCGAATGGTCACCGGGAAGCCGTCCATGGCCCGGAAGATCCCGGCGAAGTCCGCACGCTGCATGGGCAGCAGCTTGGCCAGGGCCTTGCGGCGCCCATCCTCGCTGCTGGCCAGGATCATCTCCCGCATGGCTCGTATGCGGTCGCCCTCGAAGAACATGTGCTCGGTGCGGCACAGCCCGATGCCCTCGGCCCCGAACTCCCGCGCCCGGGAGGCGTCACCCGGCGTGTCGGCGTTGGTGCGCACCCTCAGCCGGCGGAAACCGTCCGCCCATCCCATGAGCTGGAGGAAGTCATCGCCCGGCGTGGGCTCCACCAGGGGGGTCTCGCCCACGATGACCCGGCCGGTGCTCCCGTCGAGCGTGAGCCAGTCACCCTCCTCAACGGTCACCCCGTTTACCTGGAACCGGCGGGCCACCTCGTCGACCTCGACCTCCTTGGCCCCGGCCACGCAGCACTTGCCCATGCCGCGGGCCACGACGGCGGCGTGACTCGTCATCCCGCCCCGCGAGGTCAGGATGCCCTGGGCCGCTGCCATCCCGTGAAAGTCGTCGGGGCTGGTCTCGCGCCGTACCAGAATCACCGGCTCCCCACCCGCGGCCTGACTGGCCGCACGGTCAGCGTCGAATACCGCCTGTCCTACTGCTGCTCCCGGGGAGGCGGGCAGGCCGGTGGCGATCACCGAGAGCTCGGCGTCGGGGTCGACCATGGGGTGCAGGAGCTGGTCCAACTGGGCCGGATCCACCCGCATCACGGCGGTCCGCTCATCGATCAGCCCCTCTCCCGCCATGTCCACTGCCACCCGGACCGCGGCCCGGGCGGTGCGCTTCCCGGTACGGGTCTGGAGGATGTAGAGCTTGCGTCGCTCCACGGTGAACTCGAGGTCCTGTACGTCCGTGTAGTGGCCCTCCAGCGTCTGGCAGTAGCGCTCGAATTCCTCAGCGATCTCGGGGAGCCAGTCACCCATCTTGGCGATCGGCTCGGGGTCGCGGATCCCGGCGACCACGTCCTCGCCCTGCGCGTTGATGAGGAACTCGCCGAACACCTGCCGCTCCCCCGTGGAGGGATTGCGGGTGAACGCCACGCCCGTGCCCGAGTCCTCGCTCACGTTGCCGAACACCATGGCCTGGACGTTCACGGCGGTACCGAGATCGTCGGGGATGCGGTGCACCCGGCGGTAGTCCACCGCCCGGCGACCGTTCCAGGACCGGAACACCGCCTCGATCGCCCCCCAAAGCTGCTCCCAGGGCTCGTCCGGGAAGTCGCGTCCGGTCTCTCGGTGCACGATGTCCTTGAAGGTGCCGACCAGGGCCTCGAGATCCTCGGCGGCCAGGTCGATGTCCCGCTCGACGCCCCGCTCTCGCTTGACGGTCTCGAGGGCGTGCTCGAAGGGATCCCCCGTCTCACCCGAGATCCCGTACACCACGCTGCCGTACATCTGCACCAGCCGGCGGTAGGAATCGAAGGCGAAGCGGGGATTGCCCGATTCCTCCGCGAGCGCCCGGGCGGTGCGGTCGTTGAGCCCCAGGTTGAGGATGGTCTCCATCATGCCCGGCATCGAGAACTTTCCCCCGGAGCGAACGGAGACGAGCAGGGGTTCCGCGTCGGCGCCGAACCGCCTCCCCATGGCGGCCTCCACGCGCCGCATCGCGGCGTCGACCTCGCCCTTGAGCGTAGGCGGGAACTCGCCCCGCTCGAGGTAGGCGATGCAGAGCTGCGTGGAGATGGTGAAACCGGGGGGGACGGGGACGCCAAGGTTGGTCATCTCGGCGAGGTTGGCACCCTTGCCGCCGAGGAGGTCCTTCATGCCGGCGTGCCCGTCGGCCTTCCCGTTTCCGAACGAGTAGACGTCCGCCATGGTGCTGCCCCTTCACCTGAGCTGTCCGCCCCGTAACCTGGCGGTCGGGCGTGAGGTTGCTATGAAGTTTCAGTCAATGAGCGCGGTAACGTGCTCGCCCGACGCAGAGTGGCTCTGCTGCTGGTCCTGTGGAACCTCGGTCGGGTAATCCCCGGAAAAACAGGCGTGGCAGAAGCGTGAGGTGCTGCCAGCCGCCGTGAGCATGCCCTCGAGCGAGAGATAGCCCAGGGTGTCCACGCCGAGGTGTTGGCGGATCTCCTCCACCGAGTGCGTCGCGGCGATCAGCTCCTCCCGCCTTGGAGTATCGATGCCGTAGAGGCAGGAGCCGGTGATGGGATGGGACGCGATCCGCATGTGTACTTCGCGAGCCCCGGCCTGGCGGATCATCTGCATCAGGGCGCGGGACGTGGTGCCCCGCACGATCGAGTCATCCACTACGACGACGCGCTTGCCCGCGATGACATCCTTCACCGGGTTGAACTTGATGCGCACCTTGGCGGTGCGGCTCGTCTGCCCGGGGTTGATGAAGGTGCGGCCCACGTAGTGGTTGCGGATGAGCCCGTGCTCGAGATCGATCCCGCTCTGCTCGGAGTACCCTAGCGCCATGGCGTTCGAGGAATCGGGCACCGAGAACACGCAGTCGGCGTCCGGGGCAGGGTGCTCCCGGGCCAACTGCCGGCCTAACTCCCGGCGAACGCGGTCCACCGACTCCCCAAAGACGACGCTGTCGGGGCGCGAGAAGTAGATCAGCTCGAACACGCAGCGGCGGTGCGGCTTCGACTTGAGCGGCGGCAGGTCCACGACCTTGCCGTCCTCGATCTTGAGCCACTCCCCCGGCTCGAGCTCGCGCACCGGCGTGGCCCCCACGATGTCGAGCGCGCAGGTCTCAGACGCCAGTACCCAACCGTCGCCGAGCCGGCCCAAGACGAGGGGGCGGAACCCCCGGGGGTCCACGATCGCGTAGACGGTGGTGCCCACGGTGAGAAGGAGGGTATAGGCCCCCTCCACCCGCTCCAGCGCGTCGATGATCTGATCTTCGGGCTCGCGCGCGTCGGACCGGGCAATGAGATGGATCAGTACCTCTGAGTCCGACGAGGATTGGAAGATGGAGCCCTTGCGTACCAGGTCCTCGCGCAGCGCCTGGGCGTTGGTCAGGTTGCCATTGTGTGCCAGGGTGAGCGCCCCGTGGTGATAGTTCACGACCGCGGGCTGGGCGTTGGCGAGCACCGAGCTCCCCGTGGTGGAGTACCGCGTGTGGCCGATCGCGATGGAGCCAGGCAGTTGGCCGATCACGTCGGGAGGGAAGATCTCCGACACGAGCCCCATGTCGCGTCGTACGCTCGCGTGGCCGTCCGCGTCGATGCTGACGATGCCGGCCGATTCCTGCCCGCGGTGTTGCAGGGCATAGAGCCCGAGGTAGGTGAGCTCCGCAGCCTGCTCGACGCCGACTACGCCAAAGATTCCGCACATGGGTCGCTTGCGGGGAACGCGTCGCTGTGGCGGAGGGTTCCGCGGGGAGGGAGGACGATACGGTTCATGGGGCGCGGTCGGCTCAGCTGCCCACGCCGCGCATGATCGACTTGAAGATGTTGATGACCCCTGCGTCCTCCCGTGCCAGGAGCTCTTCGGTCTCGCCCGCATCCAGCCACATGCCGTCACACTCAGTGCAGCGGTCGACCTGGATGCCGTTGTATTCCTCCGTGCGCAGGTCGGCGCCGCACTTGGGGCACTTCATGTAGTGCGAGCGCCGCTCCGCCTGCTGTGCCTCGCCCTGCGCGCGCTCCTTGCGGGCCTTGATCAGCTCGGCCGACTGCTTGGCAAAGTACTCGTCTTCGTTACGACTCGGCTTGTCCGGCATCAGTTCGCTCCCGGACCCTCCTCTCCCGGTGTGGGAGGGGTGAACCGCGCTTCACGATCCGGCGGGGACGAGGACATCCCGGCGTAGTTGTGCCCCGGGCCGCGCACGATGGCGTCTACCACCTGGTCGTTCTCGAGGAAGACGACATCGTAGGTGCCGCACGAGACCTCGCAACCGTTGCGGAAGTAGAGGTACGTCCGGTTACCGGCGGTCCGCTCGGCCACCGGCTCGCCCCACACGGTGATCACGTCCATGCCCGTCATGCCGGGCTGGACGGTGCCGGTGTCCGTGGGGAACCAGGGCTCGTCCATGAGGGAACTGACGGGCCGTTGCCGCACCGGCGCAGCCGGCTCGGGGGTCACGGGCTGCAGCTCCATCGGCTCGGCCGCCGCCAGCCCCGTGGTGTCGAGCGCGGTCTCGGCCACCGCGGCCGCGGTGTCGGCAGCCGTCGTGTCGGCGTCGCCTTTGCTCAAGAACGGCAGGGACACCCGGTCACAGCCTACGGTCGCCACGCAGAGCGCGGCTGTGGCTGCCAGTATGGGCCATTTCATTGCGTCCCTCCTCCGAAGACCTCGGCGTGATGCATCTACCAAGATAGTGATTTTTCTGGCGCCGTCACACACCCCGCCGCCGCCGTCGTCGCCTGCCCGGATCGGCGTCGCGCACGATCTGGGGATACTCCTCCTCCATGTCGTCCTCCTCCTCAGCCACGACGGGCTCCTCCGCCCGCTCCACGAACCCGCTCACGGCCGCCCGCACGATCCCATAGGTCAGATAGGTGATGCCAAACGGAAAGAAGAAGATGTCCCTGCTCCAGATGGCGAACCCGATCACCGTGAGGTGCACGGCGAGCCCCAACCGCCCCCGCCACGACCTCACGCCGATCCGAGGGAGGCGCGCGTACTGGATGTTGCTCACCGTGGCGAGCGAGAGCGCGATCACCAGGAAGATGAGGATCTGAGTCCAGGGGAGGTTGACGAGCTGCGTCTGGTAGAAGGCCGTCTGCGTGAACGGGTAGTACGTGGCGAGGGTCATCCCGGCCGCGGGGGAGGGCAGGCCCGTGAAGGTCATTTTGTGGCCATCGACCGTCTGAACGTTGAAGCGGGCGAGGCGCAGCGCGATGCACACCACGAACGCGTAGAGGAACACCCAGGCGTACTGTCCCAGCGACGCGAAGTGCAGGAAGTAGAGGAGCAGGGCGGGCGCTACGCCGAAGCTCACCAGGTCGACCAGCGAGTCGAGCTCGGCACCAAAACGGGAGCCTGTGTTGCTCATGCGCGCCAGCTGCCCATCCAGCATGTCCAACACGCCGGCGATCACGATCCACCAGCTGGCCAGGTAGAACTGGCCCTGCGAGGCGAGCACGATCGCCCAGATGCCG
>JBDGXT010000297.1:0-5255 GCA_039584455.1 Gemmatimonadota bacterium | reverse complement strand
AGCATCGGGCATCCCGATGCCCAGCGCGCCGTCGGCACGGCGGTGGGACAGAACCCCATCGCCTACCTGATTCCGTGTCACCGGGTGATTCGCAGCTCGGGGGCGTTCGGCGAGTACCGCTGGGGCGCCGCGCGGAAAAAGGCGATGGTGGCGTGGGAGGCCGCGCGCCGTGCGCGCACGGAGGCTCCGGCGTTGCGGGCGGGTTAGGCCTCCACCGGATTGCGCAGCACTCCGACTCCCGGAATCTCCACCTCTACCACGTCGCCCGCCGTCAGCGGACCCACGCCCGCTGGCGTGCCCGTGGCGATCAGGTCGCCCGGCTCCAGCGTCATGATGCGGGAGATGTAGGCCACCAGCGTCGGGATGTCGAACGCCATGTCTGCGGCTCGTCCCCGCTGGCACTCTGCGTCGTTCACACGGCAGATCACCTCTAGCTCCGACAGCGGCGGCAGCTCGTCGAGGGGAGCCAGCCGCGGCCCCACGGGACAGAACGTGTCGAACCCCTTGGCCCGGGTCCACTGCCCGTCGGTCTTCTGCAGATCCCGCGCCGTCACGTCGTTCACGCAGGTGACCCCGGCCAGCGCGCCGACCACCTCCTCGGCCTGCGCGTGTCGCAGCGGATGGCCGACGACGACCCCGATCTCGCTCTCGTGCTCGACCCGCTCCGAGTCGGGAGGGAGCACGATTGCGTCTCCGTCGCCGATCACGGCCGAGGGTGGCTTCATGAAGAGCAGCGGGCGCTCCGGCACGACGTTGCCGAGCTCCTGCGCATGCTCCAGGTAGTTGCGGCCCACACAGACGATCTTGCCGGGACGCTGCATCTCCTCTCCCTTCCCGCTTCCCGTTGCTGTTCCTGTTTGTGTTCCTGTTTCTGTTGCCCCTTCCCTGTATTACCGGGCCACGATCTCGGTCAACACCGGCTCCAAGACCTCCCACACGCTCTCTGCGATCAGCTGCTGACCCTCGACCGTCGGGTGGATGCCGTCCGCCTGGTTGAGCTCCGGCACCCCGCCCACCCCGTCCAGCAGGAACGGGATGAGCACCGCGTCGTACTCGTCGGCCAGCTCGACGAACACCCGGCGGAACGCCCGGGTGTATGATCTTCCCATGTTGGGCGGCGCCTCCATCCCCGCGATCACGAGACGTACGTCGGGATGGGCGGCCAGGGTTCGCTCGATGATCTCGCGCAAGTTGGAACGCATCTGGTCCGTACCGAGCCCGCGCAGGCCGTCGTTGGCTCCGAGTTCGAGCACCAGAACGGCGACCGACTCCCGCAGCAGCCAGTCGATGCGGCGCAGTCCGCCCGCCGACGTTTCGCCGCTGACCCCGGCGTTCACCACGCGGAACGGCAACCCGGCCCCGTCGAGGCGCTCTTGAATGAGCGCGGGGTAGGCCTCCTCGGCCTCGAGTCCGAGCCCGGCGGTGAGGCTCGTTCCCAAGAAGAGCACGACGGAGGGTTCGGCCGGCGTGCCCGCGGACGCCTGCGCGCGATCGGCGGCGGCAGCGCCGCGCTCCTCGGAGGACGAGCCGCACGCCGCCAGCGACACGCCGAGAAAGAGGAGCAGTATCTTTCGAGCCATGATGATCATCGCGGAGCACCTGGAACAAACATACATGAGCGGAGGCCATCCCCTCACGGTCCTCAAGGATGTGAGCCTCAGCGTCGATCCGCAGGGGGTCATCGCCATCGTGGGCCCCTCGGGAAGCGGCAAGACCACGTTGCTCGGCCTGCTGGCAGGGCTCGACCGCCCCAGTGCCGGCCGGGTGCAGCTCGACGGGCAGGACCTGGGCCCCCTGAGCGAGGACGAACGCGCCCGCCTCCGCTCCGAAAAGGTGGGGTTCGTGTTCCAGACGTTCCAGCTCATCCCGACGCTCACGGCGCTCGAGAACGTGCTCGTCCCGGTGGAGCTCCGGCCCGGGGGCGTGGGTGATGACGGGGCCGAGGCCGAGGAGCGCGCGCAGGATCTGCTGGCCCGCGTGGGCCTCGCCGAACGCACCCACCACTACCCGGTGCAGCTCTCGGGCGGCGAGCAACAGCGCGTGGCCCTGGCCCGCGCCTTCGCCAACCAGCCGAAGATCCTCTTCGCAGACGAGCCGACCGGGAACCTGGACACTGAGACCGGGAAGGCCGTCGCGGATCTCCTGGTAGCCCTCAACACCGAGGCGCAGACCACCCTCGTGCTGGTGACCCACGACCAGGAGCTCGCCGGACGCGCCCACCGCATCGTACGGCTCTCCGGCGGCACCATCGTTTCGTGAGGCTGCCCTTCGTCCTGCGGATGGCCCTGCGGGAGAGCCGGGCCGCGTGGCGCAGGATCGCGCTGTACACGGGCGCGATCACGCTCGGGGTCGCCGCGCTCGTGGCGATCAACTCCTTCCGGGCGGACGTGATTGCGGGCGTGCACGCGGAGGCGCGCGTCCTGTTGGGCGCCGACCTGGAGATATTCAGCCGGCGGCCGTTCCCCCCGGAGATCCAGCAGGCACTCGACTCGGCCACGCAAGCTGGGACGCCCATCTCGTACGCCACCCACTTCGCCTCGATGGCGCTGGCGCCTCGCACCGGGCTGACCCGGCTGGTCAACGTGCGGGCCATGATGGGCGGCTAGTGCTGGTGTACCTCGACGCGCGGGTGGGAGACACGCTGCGCATCGGACAGGCGGCGTTCGTGATCAGCGGCGTGGTCACCAAGGTGCCGGGCGACGTGGGCCTGCGCACGGCGATCGGGCCCAGCGTCTACATCCCGCGCGCGTACGTAGAGGAAACCGGACTCATCCAGTTCGGCAGCCTGGTGCGGTACCTGGCATACCTCCAGATCCCCGACCTCGAGCAGCTCGAAGGGTTCCTCGACACCTGGGGCGAGCGGATGCGCGACCTGCGCGTCGGCTACGACACCGTGGAGGAGCGCGAGGAGGAGTGGGCGCAGTCGCTCGACGCGCTCGCGCGCTTCCTCGGCCTGGTGGGATTGATCGCCCTGCTGCTGGGCGGCATTGGCGTGGCGAGCGCGGTGCACGTGTTCGTGAAGCGTCGCCTCGACACCGTGGCCGTGCTGCGCTGCCTCGGTGCGTCGCAGCGCACCGTGTTCGCGGTCTACCTGGCGCAGGCCGCGCTCATGGGAGCACTCGGGTCCCTGGTCGGCGTCGCGCTGGGTCTCGCGGTGCAGTGGAGCCTCCCCGGAGTGCTCGAGGACTTCCTCCCCCTCGACATCTCGCCGGTGCTGCACGCGGGTCCCGTGCTCACCGGGCTCGGCATTGGGATCTGGGTCGCGGTGCTGTTCGGACTGCTGCCACTGCTCACCGTGCGCGACGTGGCGCCGCTCCGCGCACTGCGCCGCGCGTACGACACGCCCTCCGCCAAGCGGGACCCGGCGCGCTTGCTCACCTATGCGGCGCTCGCGCTCACCGCGGTCGGGCTAAGCGTCTCTCAGGCACCCGCGCTCGCGGCCGGGCTCGCCTTCGCGGCGGCGATCGCCGTCACGACGGGAGCACTGTGGCTGGTGGCCAAGGGCCTCACCCACGCCACGCGACGCTTCTTCCCACGCCGCGCGCCGTACGTGGTGCGGCAGGGGGTGGCGAACCTCTTCCGCCCGCACAACCAGACCGTGTCGGTCATCCTCACCGTGGGGTTCGGCCTCTATCTCCTCGGAAGCCTGCACGTCGTGCAGCGCAACCTGCTGGATCAGTTCGCCTTCGATGTGCGCCCTGACCGGCCCAACCTCGTGATCTTCGACATCCAACTGGACCAGCGAGAGGGCGTAGCGAGCCTGCTGCGGGAGCGGGGACTCGGCACGCAGGAGTTCACCCCCATCGTACCGGCGCGCATCGCGGCGCTGAACGACCGCCCGGTGAGCGAACTGCTCGACGACACGACCGGATCGGGTCCCAGCCGCTGGGCGCTCAGGCGGGAGTACCGCAACACCTATCGTGACACCCTCGTCTCGTCCGAGGAGCTGACCGCGGGCGCGTGGTGGGACGAGCCCCGCCCCGAGGGGGCCGAGCCGCCCTTGCCCCGCATCTCCCTGGAGCTGGATGTGGCCGACGAGCTGCAGGTCGAAGTGGGAGACCGGATCACGTGGGACGTGCAGGGCGTGCGGATGGAGACGGAGATCGCCAGCCTGCGGCGCGTCGACTGGGCACGGTTCGAGCCCAATTTCTTCGCGGTGTTCGAGCCCGGGCTGCTGGAGAGCGCGCCGCAGATCTTCGTGACGCTCGGCCGCGTCGAGGGCGATGCCCGCCGCGCCGAGGTGCAGCGCGACCTGGTGCAGCGCTACCCGAACATCTCCGCACTGGATCTCTCCCTCGTGCAAGAGACGATCGACACCATTCTCGGCAGCGTGGCCGTCGCCGTGCGGTTCATGGCGCTGTTCTCGATCGCCAGCGGGATGATCGTGCTGATCGGCGCCATCGGCACCTCACGCTATCAGCGGCTGCGCGAGAGCGTGCTGCTCAAGACGATCGGCGCGCGCACGCCACAGGTGACGGGCATCCTCGCCACGGAGTACCTGGCGCTCGGCGCGCTCGCGGCGCTGACCGGCTTGCTCCTCTCGGCCGTGGCCGGCTGGGCGCTCATCACCTTCTTCTTCGAGATGACGTTCCGCTTGCCGGTTGTGCCGCTGCTGGGATTGGGGCTCGCGACCGTGGCGATCACGATCCTGGTGGGACTCCTGTCGAGCCGCGACGTGATGCGCCGCGCCCCGCTGGCGGTGATGCGGGAGCTTACGGAGTAGGGGACGTCAGGCGCTCCACCCCAGTATTGCGGGAACCAGTGTCTCCCGTACACCCAAAGACAAGGGGGGCGACGCCTGCTGGCGTCACCCCCCACGAGAGCCGAGGGCTCCTCCCAGCTACGGAATGTCCGGGAAGTTCGTGGCGTTGGCGAGAGCCGCGTAGAGATCCTGTAAGTCCGAGGTCGCTGTTACGAGCCCCGGCGGCATGAACCCCGGCTCTCCGAACTTCGCCTTGAACCACAACTCGTTCGGCTTGTCCCGCACGAACTCCCCAAGGCTGCGACCGCCGATGTTGTGTGCCGTGCCATCGGCACCATGGCAACCGACGGAGCAGGTGGCGGCATACAGGGCATTCCCGGCGGTTTCGTCCCCGAGGGCACCAATGTTGCTGTAGGTGATGGTCGGCGCAACGACGACGGGCACTCCGGAGTAGTCCACATACATCACCGGACCACTCACCTCGATGTCATACAGCAGTGACGGCTCGACCCACTCCTCGCGCATGAACTTCACGAGGTTCCAGGTCTGTGCC
>JBDGXT010000296.1:0-4855 GCA_039584455.1 Gemmatimonadota bacterium | reverse complement strand
TCCGAGTCGTTCCAGAAGCCCGGAGCCGCCATCGACGCTTCGAGTTCGCTCAGGCGGGTCTGCTTGGCTTCGAGGTCAAAGATAGCCTCGGAGTTCCTGCAGGCGGCGGTCCATTTCGGCGAGGCGTGTCGTCGTATCGTTGGCCATTCGTGCTCCACTCGGTAAGTCGGGCATACGTTGAGCCGTCCCTCCGGGACCTGGAGGCGACGGCTCGTCTGCGTTCCAAATATAGGCACGGCAGGGAGTTGATTCCAACCCCACCGCGTGCGGATCAGCTCAAAAGACCCGCTGTCCGTCCGCCAGGATCTCGTTCAGGGCCTCGGTGAAGTAGGGGGTCGAGCTGGCCAGCTCCTCGCCCACCTGCTCGACGTACTCCTCCCAGCTCTTCTTGATCTCCTCGTCGAACGCGTCCTTCAGGTTCCCGCTGTCAATGGCCCGCTGCCGCTTCTCCGGCTGGTACACGATCATGTCCGAGACGAGCGCGCGGGCCAGCCGCCTGGCCTTCTGGTTGGGGTCCTGCGCCAGGAACGGATTGATCGGGCGTGTGACGGGCGGCGTGGAGGCGCTGGGGGCCGCTGCAGGGGGCGCCGCCGCAGGCGGTGCGGGGCTCGGCGCAAGTGCCGCCGCCGGCGGAGTTGGGCTCGGTGCAGTTGCTGCCGCGGGCGGAGCCGGGCTCGGTGCAGGTGCTGCTGCGGGCGGAGCTGGACTCGGAGCGGCCACCGGGGGAGCCGCTGCCGTCGGCGCCTTCGGAGTCTCCGCGGGCGGCGGCACGGGAGCGGCCATGGGCTTGCCCGGTGCCGGGCGGAACACTGGGGCGCTGGGCCGCTGAGGCTTGGCCTCGGGCTTGGCCTGCCCGGGGCGCGGCGCCGAGATGGGCCGTGTCACGCGGGGGCGCCGCGGCGCCGTCCGTTGGGGGGTGGGAGCCGTGGTCGCCGCCGCAGGCGCAGGCGCCGCCGTGGGCTCGACGTGGCGTGTGGGGGCGGCCGGCGCCACTGGGGGGCTCGGTGCAACCGCTGGCGTCGGGCTCGGCGCCGGGGGCTCGGCGACCGCGACCTCCGGAGCCCCGGAGACCGCCACGGGGGTGCCCGAGGGTGCCATGGCCGGAGCCATGGGCTCGGGGGTCGCCCGAATCTGCGGTGTCGTCTCGCGGGGGCTGGCCGCCGCCACCGGCTCCGCCGAGCGACGCACCTCCAGCACCTGGGAGCAGACCGCGCACCGCGCCCGGGTACCGCTCGAGGGCACCTTGCCCGGGTCCACGCGGAAGACCGTCTCGCACTTGGTGCACCGCACGTTCATCAGCTGATCTCCCGCACCCTATTGACCATTGTCACGACGACGATCGACCACGAACACCGATCCCGGTAGCGTTTTCGCGTAGCTCTTCATCTCGGTGGCGAGCTCACTCACCTCGGCAGGGTGGCTGTAGGTCCGGCGCTCGTTCGTCACGATGCCGATGGAAAGCGTCATCAAGGGAACGCGGTGCAGGTGTCCGCGCCGGTCCTTGCCGAAGAAGTACCCCGCCCTGCGATCCTGCGCATTGTACTGAAATGGGATCAGTGCGTCGAAGACCGAGATCACCTCCCCACAGACATCCTGCACCATACTCATGGGGAGGATCATGATGAAGTCGTCGCCGCCGATGTGCCCGACGAACCCATCCTTCGGGCCCAAGCCCTTCACGACGTCGCGCAGGATTCGCGACAGGATAAAGATAACGCGATCCCCGTCGTAGTAGCTGTATCGGTCGTTGAATTCCTTGAAGTGGTCGAGGTCTGCGTAGCAGACAGCGAACGTTTCCCCCGTCTCCAGCCGCTTCCGGATCTCCCGCTCGATCTCGGTGGTGCCCGGCAGCCGGGTGGATGGGTGCACGGCCACGTTTCGTGCGGTGCGCGACAGGAGCACGCCGAGGCGGCTACGCTGCTCGTCGGGCGCCAGGATCGGCGTCAGCACCTCGTCGGCACCGGCGTCGAACCACGTGCGCACGTCCTCGGAGGCGTGCCCGCCCGAGACAAACGCCACCGGGACGATCGCCGTGTACGGGTCCCCCTTGAGCGTGCGGCACAGCGTCAGGCCCTCCGCGCCCGCCCCGTCCGCGTCGATGATGATCAGCGACGGGGGGTTCCGCAGGGCGGTGATCTCAACCGTGTCGAGGTCGTGAATGGCCAGCAGCGGGATTGGTTGCTGCTGCACCCAAGGTAGAGAACCGTTGGCCGCGTCCGCACCAGTCTCCTCTGAATGCGCTAAAGGTCGAAGTCGGCCTAACTTAGAGGCCCCCGACTGCGAAGTCAAATGAGCTATGTCACAGTGTGTGCGCCGGATTGGAGGGGGTCGGACAGGGGTCCGAACGGTGGTTCAGAAGCCCACCTGGACCGTCATGTGCCAGTCCAGCCCGGTGCCATCTCCGCGGTACTGGACGGCCGATCCCACGTCCACGGGGTGGCGGTTTCCGGTGACGCGGCTGCTGATGAAGGCGTCGATGCCGCTCAAGAGGTGGTTGACCAGCAGCAGCCCCAACTGCGTCGTGGCACGGCGGAAGGCCTCGTCGCTGCGCTGAATCGACTGGCGATACAGGTCCTGCTCCAGGCCGGCGTTACGCCACGACCAGAGAAAATTCGGGCCGACGGCGCGCTCGCGATAGAACTCCAGGGCCCGCTGGTACTCCTCGGAGCTCGGGTCGGGCAGGCTGTCGGGGTCCACGAAGAAGGTCTGGCGCGCGAGCTCCCAGATGCTGCCGTTGAAGGTGCGCTCATCCATCGGAGGGGCGAGATCCGGACCCGGGTCGGTGTCGAACGGGCCGCTCTGCCGAAAGTCCTGCAGCGTCTCGAAGTAGCTGAACGCGGTGTCGACCGTGCTGGGGTTGAAGGGGGAACGCGCAACGGTATAGGCGAGCTCCCGATAGCGGTCACTCTCCCGGCTGCCCTCGCTGTAGAACCGGAAGAAGCGGGCGATGAGGAACGCCTCCACCACGAGATAGATCGCGCCGCGCTCCTGGCCGAGCATGAGTTGTCCGCTCCCCGGAATGATCAGCGACGATACCGTGGGCACCCACGTTGGCCGAGTCGAGTCTTCCGGGGCGAACACATTGGGCCGGAGGAGCGCGAGACTCGCAGGCGTGCTCGCTTCCTGCGCGGCCATTGTGGAGGGCCAGGTGACGAGGAGCGCGAGAGCGAGCAACGCAGGGCGGGTCATGTCAGAGGATGGCCCTCAGGCTCGCGTAGAACGGCTCATCGAGGTTCGACGAGCTGAAGAAGATGCGCGCGATGTCCAGCGCGATGCGCCCAAACCGCAGCCCGGCGCCGATCGAGGGGCCGCGGCTCTCGGAGTGCAGGAATGCATACCCCGCTCGCAGGCGAATGGCCTGGCCGTATCCCAATTCCAGGCCGAGCCGCGCATCGGGGCTGTCGTACTGTCCCCAGGCGTCCTGCAAGTCGAACAGGATTCGCGCGTCGAGGCGCTGTGTCGCGTCCTTTGGCTGCGGCAGGTAGATGCGCCATGCGAAGCCGATCTGCACGCGGGTCGGGAGCGGATCGGCCTGGTCGCGGTTCTCCAACTGCAGTTTGAAACCCGCGTGTCGCACCGCCATTCCGACGCGCAGATTCTCACTCGTCCCGAAAGCGTACTGTGCCCCAATGTCCACCCCATGAGTCGTTCCCACCACAGTGCGAATGGTGCCACAGTCACCCGAGCAATCCTGGCGGAACTGGATCAGCTTGTAGTTGACGCCGAGAGCGAGGTTCCCGAGCAGCTCCGTGGCCCAGGAGGCAAGCAGCTCGATGTTCTTTACCGAGATGCGTCCCGTGGGTGCTCCCGGCCCGACCACCACTTCCTGTGACCCGAAGTCTACCAGGTAACCCGAGACGCCCAACACCCCCAGACGCCGGGTGGGAAACTGGGCTGTGATGGCGGTGTTGTTGGAGGCGAAGGTGGATGCGAAGTGAAGGGCTAGCTCGGTTTCCGGTATCAGTGCCAGGCCGGCGGGATTCCAGAACGCCGCCTCGCTGGTGCCGTAATCGGCGATCGCCGCCTGACCTAGCGCAGCCGAGCGGGCGCCGACCGGGATCAGCAGAAATGCCGCGCCACCCTCCTCGACCTGGTCTCCGTCCTGCGCCCAGGCAGGCGATCCGGCAACGAAGAGGACGATGAGAAGCGCGCCGAGCCTAGAGCGGCGTCGCCTCATCGATCAGCATGATGGGGATGTCGTCCTCGACCGCGTACGCCAGCCGACAGGCATGGCAGACGAGCTGTTCTGAGGGTTCGGTGCGATGCTCCAACTCACCCTTGCACTTGGGACAGACCAGGATCTTCAGCAACTCGGGCGAAAGGCTCATGTGCTCCTCGCATTCGGTGGCGGAATGCCGAGTTGGCGTAGGCGCCGCTCCGTGCGCCGCCATTTCGGGAGGACCTTGACCCACAAGTCGAGATACACCGGCTGGCTCAGGAGGTCCTCCACCTTGTGCCGAGCCAACGCCCCCAACGCCTTGATGGTACGTCCCCCGCTGCCGATCACCATGCCCTTCTGCGATGCTCGCTCGACGAAGAGCGTGGCTCGAATATACACGGGTTCGGAGCCCTCCCGGAACTCATCGATCTCCGCGGCGAGACTATAGGGTAGCTCCTCGCCCAGTAGCTCGAAGGCCGCTTCCCGCAGGAATTCCGCCACGAAGAAGCGCAACGGCTGGGTGCTGATGTCTTCGGGGTCGTACCGGAATGGCCCAGCCGGAACCTGCTCGCGACACCACGCCAGGATCTCCTCGATCCCCGCTCCGGTCTCGGGCCGGAAGACAATCGACGCCGGGTCCGGCGGCGCGTCGCCCTCCCCGGTGAGCACGGTCGCCACGGGCTGCTTCCCGAGGGC
>JBDGXT010000295.1:0-3052 GCA_039584455.1 Gemmatimonadota bacterium | reverse complement strand
AAAACGGTTGCTTTGTGGGTGAGTAATAAGGCATGGGAAACTGACGAACACAAGGGAGACTCCCATGGGACGGAGCGCGTTGCTGGGCCTTTGCCTGATGGTGTGTGCGAGCCCACTGGTCGGTCAGGAATCCGGTCACACGCGGCTGCTGGAGGAGCTCAACTGGCTGGTGATCGGCGAGCTGGTGCCCGACTCGATGTGGTGAACAACGGGGCGGACAACACGGTCCCCTACGAGCTTGCGCTGCGGCTCGCGCCCCGGGTGAACGGGCTGGTGGCGCCCACCATCCCCTACGGTGTGACGGTCACCCTGGACGAGTACCCGGGAACCCTCGGCATCGAGGCCGCCACCTTCGAGGCATACGCCTACGAGACGCTGCGCGGTCTCGCCCGCGCCGGCTTTAAGAACGTGATCGTGTTGAACGGGCACGGGCCCAACGGCGCCCCGCTGCGGAGTGCAGCCGAGCGGGCCTGGCGTGAGACCGACGCGCGGTTCCTGATCACCGAGTGGTGGTCGCTCACGGCGGACCTGGTGCAGGAGATCTGGGACTCCGAGGGCGGACACGCGGGCAACAACGAGACCGGAGCCGTGCTCGGGCTGCGACCCGAGCTGGTGTACCCCGAGCTCTACACGGGACCCGAGATGACCACGCCGCGGGGTGAGGGCTGGACCGCGTACCCATTTCCCTCGTCGGTCGTGCTTTATAAGGAAGGAGAGGGCTACCCCGAATTCGATGAGGAGAAGGCGCAGCGGTTCGTCGCCGGGGTCCTCGATCGCCTCGAAACGCTGATCGTCGATGTGATCGCGAAGTGGGACCGGGCGGGTCTCTGAGGGTGGTCGGCGGGCGCGGGGCCCCCTGCAACTCACTTGTCGCCGCGCCCGTCCGTCCGTACGTTCCCGAGCATGTCCAAGGCTGAAGAGGCCGTGCGGGAGCCCCTCAGCGATGCGGGGCTTCGCATCCTCGCCGACGTCGCCGGGTACCTCGCGGCCGGGCTCGGCTCGGAGGACGTACTCTCCCGGGTGGCCGGTGTCCTGGCGCGCGGTCTCGATTCCGAGAAGTGTCGCGTATGGGTGCGCACGGCTGACGGCACTGGGTACCGCGCCATTGTGGGCGAGGGGGTCCCGACGCGGGCGGATCGCTCCGCGGAGGAGGTCGCCGGCTGGCTCACCGCCGACGAGCCGATCCGGCGGGAGGGTGACGGCTGGCGGCTGCGGTTCCCGCTGCGCTTCGAGGGGGAGCCCCTCGGTGCACTCGAGGCCACGGTGCGTGACGGCGCCAACGCCACGACGTTCAAGAGTGTCGTGGGGATCGTGGCGGACATTCTCTCCCCGCTCATTGCCTCGTTCGAGCTGTCGGAGGATCTGGCGAGCGAGGTCGCCGCGCGCACGCGGGAGATCGACTCCCAGCGCCGCTTCACCTCCAAGATCATCGACTCCCTCCCGGTCGGTCTGTACGTGATCGATCGCGAGTACCGCATCCAGGCCTGGAACCGCAAGCGGGAGACCGGCACGCGCGGTGTGGACCGGGGCGAGGTCCTGGGCCGCACCGTGTTCGACGTGCTGCACCGCCAGCCGCACGTGCTCCTCAAGCGGGAGTTCGACCGGGCGTTCTCCACCGGCATGATGGAGCAGATGGAGACCGAGTCCACTGCCTCGGGCGACGTGCGCAACTACCGCGTCACCAAGATCCCCATGCGACTGCACGATGACGACGTGAGCCACGTCATCACGATCGGTGAGGATATCACGGACTGGAAGCGCGCCCAGCAGCAGGTGTCGCACTCGGAGAAGCTCGCCGCGGTGGGTCAGCTCGCGGCCGGGGTGATGCACGAGATCAACAATCCTCTCGCCACCATCGGCGCCTGCGTCGAAGCACTGACGTTGCGCGCAGAGGAGCTGTCGCCGGTCGAGCGCCAGGGATACGAGGAGTACCTGCGTATCATCGAATCGGAGCTGGCGCGCTGCAAGTCGATCGTGGACGGGCTGCTCGACTTCTCGCGCCCCAAGACACGGGTGAAGAAGCCGGCGGCCCTCAACCAGGTCGTCGAGGATGCGCTGTTCCTCGTGAAGCACCACTCTCGGTTCAAGGCAATCACGCTGGAGCGCGAGCTGATCGAGGGGTTACCGGAGATCCAGGCCAACGCCGAACAGCTGATCCAGGTCTTCCTTTCCCTGCTGCTGAACGCGATCGACGCCATGGAGGGGAAGGGCGCGCTCACCGTGCGCACCCTGCTCAACCCCGAGCGGTCCGACGAGGCGTTGGTCGAGTTCGCAGACACCGGCATGGGGATCCCGCGCGAGGACATCGCCAAGATCTTCGAGCCCTTCTACACCACCAAGCTGCCTGGTCAGGGCACCGGACTCGGGCTCTCGATCTGCTACGGCATCGTGCAAGAGCACGGTGGCCGCATCCAAGTCGAGTCCCAGCTCGGACAGGGCTCCGTGTTCCGGGTGGTGCTGCCGGTGGAGCAGCCGGGGGAGAGCGCGTGAAGGTTCTCGTCGTGGAGGACGACCAAACCGTCGGGAAGTTCGTCCGCCGCGGGTTGGAGGAACAGCGCTACCACGTCGACCTGGTAGACGAGGGTACCGAGGGGCTGGAGCGCGCGTCCTCGGCGAGTTACGACGTGATCGTGCTCGACCTGCGGCTCCCCGGTATGTCGGGCGTGGAGGTGCTGCGTACGCTGCGCGACCGCGGCGTCACGACGCCGGTCCTGGTGCTCACCGCCCGGTGCAGGCGCTGCGCACCGGCGCGGACGACTACGTGACCAAGCCGTTTGCGTTCGAGGAGCTGCTCGCGCGAGTCGAGGCTCTGGGGCGCCGGCCAAGGGAGATCGCGCCGCCCGTGCTCACGGTGGCGGACCTCACCATCGACACGGGAAAGCACGAGGTGCAGCGCGGCGGCAGCGAGATCGAGCTCACTCCCAAGGAGTACACCGTTCTCGAGTACCTGGCCCGCAACGCCGGGCGGGTCATGTCGCGCACCCTCATCACCGAGTACGCCTGGGATTATCACTTCGACCCCGGCACCAACATCGTCGACGTGGTGATCAAC
>JBDGXT010000294.1:0-3401 GCA_039584455.1 Gemmatimonadota bacterium | reverse complement strand
CAAGCTGAGGCCGGGCGGTCACTGGGAAGTGGACTTCGAGATTCGCTGGAGCGAGTGAGCCAGTAGCGATGCTGCGACTGCCCGAGTTTAGCTACCTGGAGCCCAAGAGCGTGCGGCAAGCCCTGCGCATGAAGCAGGACGCGGGGCCGGACGGGATGTACGTCGCCGGCGGGACGGATCTCTACCCCAACATGAAGCGACGGCACCAGGAGCCCAGAACGGTGATCTCCCTGTCGGGCGTCCGCGCGCTGACCCGCATCACCGGGGGTAAGGCCGGCACGGAGGTCTCGGTGGGGGCGGGCGTGACGCTGACCGCGTTGCACTCGCACGGACGCGTGCGCAAGGGGTACCCGGCACTCGCACGCGCGGCGGAGCTCGTGAGCACGCCGCTGCTGCGCAACATGGGCACGTTCGGCGGCAATCTCTGTCTCGATACGCGCTGCAACTACTACAACCAGACCTACGAGTGGCGGAAGGCGATCGATTTCTGCATGAAGAAGGACGGCGAGATCTGCTGGGTGGCACCGTCGAGCCCGCGCTGCTGGGCGGTGCAGTCCAGCGATACGGCTCCCGTCGCCGTCGCCGTCGGTGCCGACTTCGTGCTGGCCGGACCCGATGATGGACGGGTTGTATCGGCAAGCCAGTTCTTCAACGACGACGGCATCCGCTATCTCACCAAGCATCCCGACGAGATCCTCACCGAGGTACGTTTCCCGGCCCTCGACAGCCTCGTGGCCGATGCCCGCATCGTGTTGGGCGCGGTGGCTAGTTACCCTATGCCCGTGCCGGAGGCCGCGCAGGCAATCATCGGGACATCGCTCGACGACGAGGCGATCGCGGCTGCTGCTGGCGCGGCGTTCAAGCCGTCCAAACCGATGGACAACACCGACTTCGGCTTGGCATGGCGCAAGGAAATGACGCGGGTGTACGTGCAAGGCGCCCTGGGGGAGTTGCGGGAGCGGCGACGTACAGGGACGGTACGAAAGCAATGATGACCACTCGGATTCGCCTCATCGCGGCCGCGGCTCTGGCCGGTTTCCTCGCCACGCTGTTGCACACGCCGCTCCTGGCACAGGAGCAGCAACAGCCGCCTGCAGCGCCGACCGACACGGCGGCGGCCCCCAGCGGCCCGCGGCCGATCGCGGCCACTGACATCCCGCAGCGGGCAGAGGAGACAACCACGATCCTGCGCGAGATCCGTGCCGGTCTGGTCTCCGACACTCTGGTCGCCGAGATCGACTCCCTGCTTCAGGTCGCCGTTCAAACCGTGGCCGAGGAGCGGCAGCGACTCGCCCCGGATCGCCTCGCCGGCATGTACGTGGGCGAGCTGGAGGACCTGGAGCAGCAGTGGCTGCGGTACCAGACCACGCTCGATCAGTGGCGCGGCACGCTGGAGAGCCAGACCCAATCGGTCGACGAGAAACGGGCTCGCCTCACCGACTTGCGCGAGTCCTGGCAGCTGACCAGCGACTCGGCCGCAGCTCAGGAGCTCCCGGCTGCGCTGGTCGAGCGTGTGCGCTCCCAGCTGGGTGAGATCGATGCGCTCGACGCCGAAGTACGCCGCCCGCGTGACCGCTTGCTGACGCTGCAGAACCAGATCGCGGATCAGTCGATCATTGTCGGCGAAGTCCTGACGTCGATCCAGGCGGCGCGTCAGAGTGCCCAACTGCGCGTCCTGAGCGCGGAGAGCCCGCCACTATGGGGAGCATTCACCGAGGAAGAGCGGCAGGTGGTATTGCCTCAGGGGCGGGCGGCGTTCCGGGAGCGCATTGGGAGGGTCCGGGATTACGTCGTCCGCAATGACGAGCGCCTGTGGGTGCACCTCGTCCTGTTCCTGGTCATCGCCGGCTCCCTGATCGCGCTACGGCGACGCACGCGGCAGTGGGAGATCGACGACGAGACCGTCCGCTCGGCCGGATTCATCCTGGACCGCCCGGTCGCGACCGGCTTCCTGATCGCGCTGCTGTTCTCGCGAGCCTTGCACCCGCTGGCGCCCAGCGCGTTCTACGAGATCATCGGGTTGATCGCCATGGTGCCGCTGGTGCGACTGGTGCCTGCGCTGGTGCCGCCCAGGTTCGTCGGTCCCACCTATGCCCTCATCGCGATCTTCACCGCGGATACGATGTTCGATGTCGCGGTCAGCCATCTGTTGATCAAGCGGTTGTTGCTGCTCGTCGTGACCGCGGCAGTCCTCGGGGGGATCGCCTTCTTCCTGCGAGGGGAACTGCGAAGTACCAGTGCGGAGCGATCCCGCTGGCAGCGCGCATTCCAGTTGCTGCTTCGGGGTGCCCTGGCACTGCTCGGCGCTTCCTTGATCGCCAACATCCTCGGCTGGGTGGCGCTCGCCGAGCTCCTCACCGACGGCACGATTGTCGCCGCGCTGATCGGGCTCATCGTGCTGTTGGGGGTCAAGGCCGCCGACCTGGTGCTGCACGCATCCATTCACACGGACACGCTGCGGACCTTGCGGGTGATCCGCGACCACGGCGACGAGATCGTGGAGCGCGCCGCGGCGCTGCTGCACCTCGGCGGCGTTTTCCTGTGGCTCACGTTCGCCGCCCGCGGCTTCAGGCTGTACGACCCCCTCATGGGCACGCTGGGGGCCATCCTCACCGCGGACTGGGGGCTTGGCAGTTGGCGGATTTCGATCCTCGACATCCTGTCGTTCTTCCTGGCTCTCTGGCTCGGCCTGATGTTCGCCCGCATCGCGCGGCTCACGCTGCGGGAGGACGTGCTCAGCAGGATGACACTCCCGCGTGGGATGCGGGAGACGATCTCCACCACCGCCTATTACGTCATTCTGCTGCTCGCGTTCTTCTTTGCGGCCGGGGCGGCCGGGTTCGATCTCACCAAGTTCACGATCCTCGCCGGTGCCCTCGGTGTCGGTATCGGCTTCGGCCTGCAAAACATCGTCAACAACTTCATCTCAGGCCTCATCCTGCTGTTCGAGCGGCCCATCCAAATCGGTGACACGATCGAGATCGAGAACCTCGTGGGCAGCGTGAAGCAGATCGGCATTCGGGCTAGCGTGGTCCGGACGTTTGCGGGCGCAGAGGTGATCGTGCCGAATGGAGATCTGATCTCCGGGCGCGTCATCAACTGGACGCTGTCGGACCGGTTGCGCCGCATCGAGATCTACGTGGGCGTCGCGTACGGCACCGATGTGCAGCGGGTCATGGACATCCTGCTCGAGCAAGCGCGCAACCATGAAGACACGCTCGAGCATCCCGAGCCGTATGTGCTGTTCACCGGGTTCGGGGAGTGCTCGCTCGACTTCAAGCTGCGGTTCTGGACGGCGAACTACGATCGCTGGTTCTTCACAGAGAGCGAGGTCAAGGTGGCCGTCAACAACGCGCTGAAGGAGGCCGGCATCGAGATCCCGTTTCCGCAGCGGGACCTAC
>JBDGXT010000293.1:0-3404 GCA_039584455.1 Gemmatimonadota bacterium | reverse complement strand
CTGCTACCGGAGCGCCGTCAACTGACATGATACGCCGGTTCTTCCAGGCTCCCGTCGTCCGGACCGTAGGGTATTACATCCTGCTGGCCGTGGCCCTCGTGATCCTCGTCAAGGTGTTCCCGCTGCTGCAGACCGCGTTCTCCGTGTCCCAAGACCTGCTGGGCCTCGAGCAGCTCCAGCCCGAGGCACAGCTCAGCACCGAGGGGGGAGGAGGTTTCCTGGAAAAGCCGTACCCGGCGTTCCGCACGCTCGTGGCCATCATCGGCGCGCTCCTGCTCGCGATCCCCATTGCCATGGTCTACATCACGACCAAGAGCGAGGTGCGCTACGACCAGTCGATGGTGCACACGATCATCATGCTCCCAGTCGCGGTGACAGGCATCGTGATCATCGTGCAGGACTCCTTGGCCCTGGCATTCAGCCTCGCTGGCATCGTCGCCGCCGTACGGTTCCGCCATACGCTGAAGGACACCAAGGACGCGGTGTACATCTTCCTGGCGATCAGCGTGGGGCTCGCGGCGGGGATTCAGGCGCTCGCGGTGGCCTTCGTCGTGTCGCTCCTGTTCAACCTCATCTCGCTCTACCTGTGGCGCTTCAACATCGGCGACATCTACGGCCAGGAGCCGGTGGTGGCTCCCAAGCTCAAGAAGGGTGCCCCACCGGGTGAGGCGCCGGCGCTCCCGAAGCGCAAGCGCGGCTCCGTGTTCCTCGACGCCAAGGCGCTGCTCGGCATCCCCGAGACGGAAGAGCACGAGCAGCCGGTGGCGGCGACGATCAATCCCGAGCTCAGCCTGCTGGAGTTCCAGGCCCGGGTGCTGGCCCTGGCGGAGGATCCGGACACACCGCTCCTCGCGCGTCTGCGCTTCCTGTCGATCTTCGGTCGCAACATCGACGAGTTCTTCATGATCAAGGTGGGCGGCCTCAAGCAGGCGGTGGCCGAAGGTGTCACCAAGAAGACGATCGACGGGCGCACCCCGAAAGAGCTGCTCAACGCCATCACGACGCGGATGCGCGCCCTCGTGCGGCGGCAGTACCGCTGCTTCGACGAGCTGCGCGCACGCGGGCTCGAGCCCAACGGCATCCGGATTCTGGAGTATGACCAGCTCGAAGTGGAGGCCCAGGAGTATCTCAAGAGCTACTTCGACGAGCGGGTGTTCCCGCTGCTCACTCCCAAGGCAATCACGACCACGCCGGGACATCCGTTGCCCTACGTGGAGGAATTTCTCCTCTCCCTCGCGGCGGTCGTGCGCGACCAGCGCACTGGGCGCGACCACTTCGTGGTGCTCGATGTGGCCGATGCCTTGCCCCGCTTCGTGCAGCTCCCCGAGACGAACGACTTCGTGACCATCGAGGAGCTCATTCGGGCACACATCGATACGCTCTACTCGAACCGGGAGGTACTCGAGGTCGCCCCGTTCCGGCTCACCCGCAGCGCCGAGGTCACGTTCGGCACGGCCACGGCCGAGACCTTCCTCGAGGTCATCGAGGACGAGGTGAAGCGCCGGCCGGAGGGTGCGGTGGTACGCATCGAGGTGGAGCACTCGATGCCCTTCCCGGTGCGCGACCTGCTCCTCAGCCACCTGCGCCGCGAGGAGTCGGGCCAGGGGGTACCGCTCGACCCCTCGGACATCTACGAGCTGGACGGCCTCATCGACCTGGGAGCGGTGAGCGAGCTGGCGGAGCTGCCGCTCCCCGAGCACGAGTACCCGGTGTTCACCCCCACGGTGCCTATCGAGCCCGACCGGTCGGTGTTCGACGTGCTGGACGAGCGCGACGTGCTGGTGCACCGCCCCTACGAGTCCTACGAGGAGACGGTCGAGCGCTTCCTCTGCGAGGCTGCCGAGGATCCCGATGTCGTCTCCATCAAACTCACGCTGTACCGGCCAGGCGGACCGTCCCGGCTCAGCGACGCGCTCAAGAAGGCCGCCGCGGCCGGCATGGACATCTCCGTCTTCGTGGAGGTCAAGGCGCGCTTCGACGAAGAGTTGAACATCTTCTGGGCGAAGCAACTCGAGCGCAGCGGCATCCACACGGTCACCGGCCTCGTCAAGCACAAGACGCACGCGAAGCTCGCCCTCGTGGTACGCCGCAAGGAGGACGCGCTGAAACGCTACGTGCACATCGGCACGGGCAACTACAACGCGTCCACGGCGCGGCAGTACACCGACCTGGACCTTCTGACGAGCAACGAGGACCTCTGCACCGACGCGGGCGTCCTGTTCAACGAGCTCACCGGCTCCTCCCGACCGCCCGCGGCCGATTTCCGCAAGCTGATCGTGGCTCCCACCTACATGCTCACGAGCTTCCAGGAGTTGATCGCGCGCGAGACGGAGCAGGCAGAGGCCGGCGGGCAGGGGTATATCCGGGCCAAGCTGAACGGCCTGTCCGACGGCGAAGTGATCGAGTCGCTGTACAAGGCATCCAAGGCCGGTGTGAAGATCGACCTCGTGGTGCGCGGGATCTGCTGCCTGCGGCCGGGCGTCCCCGGCCTGTCCGACAACATCCGTGTAGTGAGCGCGGTGGGACGGTTCCTGGAACACGGCCGGATCTACGTGTTCGCGAACGCGGGCTCGCCCGAGTTCTAGCCCGAGTTCTACATCGGTTCCGCGGACTGGCGGGGGCGAAACCTGCGCCGGCGGGTCGAGGTGGTGACGCCCGTGCTGGATCCCGCGGTCCAGACACGGCTGGACGATATCCTGGAGATCGAGGTGACCGATCCCAAGGCGTGGGAGATGCAACAGGACGGGACGTATGTGCCGCGCACGGCGGGTGAGGGGGCATTGAGCGCGCAGGACGAGTTCCTGGCGCGGCTGGTGGCCGGCTAGGTCATCGCCCCAGGTTCACGTTCAAGTACCCGGCTAGGTCATCGCCCCAGGTTCACGTTCAAGTACTGCGGCTCTCCGGTCACTTCCCGCACGATCAGGGATTCGAGCCACGTCGGCGGGTTCACCGTCAGCGCCGGATCGGCCAACTCCACCTCGGCCAACACCAACTCCCGGTCCAGGAACTCGTCGACCTCCCACCTGAGATCGCCGTCCGGCACGTAGTAGCGCTGCTTGCGCAGCCGGCGCCCCTTCGTCAGCGCCCAGAGCTTCTCGAACAACTCCGGTGAGGCCTCCTCCTCCAGCTCGACGCGTGTGAGGCCCTGGCCCAGCTTCACGGTGCGATAGTACTGGTCGCCGTCGTCGCCAGAAACGTGGCGCAACCGCTCCTGGAGTCGCTCCCCGGGCAACCATCCCTGCTCGACGGTCACCGACGGGGCGTCGCGCACCTTCTTCGGCAAACCCGACAGCAGGTATTTCCGCTCCACCTCCACGGGCACTCCGGCACGGTAGGCCCGCAGCACATCGAGGACGGCCTCGAGCACACTCCTGAAGCTGGAGAGGCTGCCATCGCGCCACTCC